>JBEBRZ010000082.1:0-15855 GCA_040394615.1 Sphingobacterium mizutaii | reverse complement strand
TATTTTGCTGTGTATTGCAATAATACCTTTTAATTTGTTTAGTTATTCTACTTTAGTATTTGAAGCAATTGCATTATGGATGTTTGGCATATCCTGGCTTATCAAAGGACGGGCATTAGGTGACCAGGGAATAATAGGAGAAAAAATTTATAGAGAAGATAATCCCATTGATACAGAAGAGGCAATGGAGGATGCTAATAAAAAAGCTCCTGAATAACAGGAGCTCTTATTTCTTTAGAATAAATTAAAAAGTATAGCGAATCGAAAAACCCACGCCGTCCCAAATTCTAAAACCACTTTCTTGAAGAAAGTCAAAATAAGGTTTTATATCTAAAGTTAAAGCAATTGGTGCTTCAGGAATTTTATATTCTGCACCAACTATTCCATCGATACTTAAAGCCATTTCTGAATATTTATCAAACCGCTGACCTTCTTTGTTTGTGAATGCTTTACTGGTAAACGAACCAACACTACCACCAAATCCCCAGAACCAAGAAAAGTCATTAAATAATGGTTTGTGATATTCATACAAACCTACTAATCGAAATCGACTGTACTCAGAATTACTCTGAATACTTAAAATACCCTCCAGGGCAAGATCTGGTCTCATCGTATAACGGTAGGCTAATCCTGTAGCGGAACCAAATCGAGCACCAATTGCATGTTGTGATGGCAACTGAGCTTTGGCCAGGTTGGTTGATGATAAGGTGATTACTAATACTAAAATTAATTGTAAGATTTTTTTCATTGAAAACAATTTTCTATTCCTTCAAAAGTACTATTTATTTCTTAACGGAAAAAACGCATTTTCGGTATGAGAAAAGTCAAAAATTATTCTGCAAGCATAGTTTCTCTTCAAAAAATTATATATTAGTCAAAACCTAAAGTATATAACCAATTTTTATAAATTTAAGGGGAGATAAACATATGAGCAATTTTAAAAAATTATACGATTTAATCAGCAACTATGAAAAACATTTTGACAAAGAAATTATGGTTGCCGGTCGCTCTACGTCGGGATGGAAAACTTATTCAACAAAAGAATTTGTTAATATTGTTGACAATATCAGTAAAGGCTTATTAGCAAAAGGAATTCAAAAAGGTGATCGTATTGCCTTAATGTCAGGCAATCGCCCCGAATGGAATTTTATTGATTTCGCATGCAACCAATTAGGTGTTGCGACAGTTCCCCTCTACCCTACCTTATCCAACCAAGATCTTGTTTATATTTTAAATGATGCTGAAGCAAAATTACTTTTTGTAAGTAACGACGAGCTTTCAAAAAAAGCGGATCAAGCCCTGCAAGAAAATAATCTTAGCCTTGACATATTCACTTTTGACGAAATAAAAGGAAGACAGAATTATAAAGAAGTAATTGAGTTAGGAAAACAACAAGATATAGATTTAAAACCTTATCGTGAAGCTGTCCAGCTAGATGATTTATTAACTTTAATTTATACTTCCGGAACTACAGGGAAACCAAAAGGAGTATATTTATCACATAAAAACATCATTTCTAATGTGGAAGCAAGTAATCACTTAGTAACTGAAGAATTTAAAAAAGCATTAAGTTTCTTGCCCTTGTGCCATATTTTTGAACGGATGGTTGTATATCTCTATTTTTCTAAAGGGGTACAGATTTACTATGCAGAGAATTTGGACAATATAGTTGTTGACATAAATGATGTAAAACCAGATGTATTCACAACTGTCCCAAGAGTGTTAGAAAAGGTTTATGACAAAGTCGTGGAGAAAGGTAAAAATCTTACCGGAATCAAAAAATCATTATTCTTCTGGGCACTAAACTTAGGACTTCGTTATCAGGAACCTAAAAAGAATTCTACTTTCTATAATTTTCAACTAGGAATTGCTCGCAAACTTATCTTTTCTAAATGGAAAGATGCTTTGGGTGGAAATATTAAACTAATTATTTCAGGCGGTGCTGCCTTGCAGGAAAGGTTAGCTAGAGTTTTTTGGGCTGCAGGCATCAAAGTCCTTGAAGGATATGGCTTGACTGAAACATCACCTGTTATTGCAGTTAATTCATGGAAAGAAGACGATGTGAAATTTGGAACTGTAGGTCGTGTTTTAAGCAATCTTGATGTCAAAATTGCTCAGGATGGAGAGATATTAGTGAAAGGACCAAGTGTAACAAGTGGGTATTATAAGAATGAGGAAGCTACCAAAGAAGCTTTCACATCTGATGGATATCTACATACAGGAGATATCGGAGAATTAACATCCGATGGTTTCTTAAGAATCACGGATCGTAAGAAAGAAATGTTCAAAACTGCCGGTGGTAAATATGTTGCTCCTCAAGTTTTGGAAAACAAACTAATGGAATCAACACTTATAGCACAAGTTATGGTAATTGGTGAAAATCAAAGATTCCCATCTGCCTTGATTGTACCTGCATTTGATGAGTTAGAGAAATATGCTAAATATAAAGGAATCAATTATGATTCAAAAGAGTCCTTAATCCAAAATCAGGATATTCTAGCTAAATATGAACAAATAATCAAACAATCTATGGCTAACTTTGGTCAATGGGAACAAGTGAAAAAATTCAAATTACTTCCAACGGAGTGGACCATCGATGCTGGTGAATTAACACCGAAACTAAGTCTTAAAAGAAAAGTTCTCTTACAAAAAAATGAAGAGATCATTAAGTCTATTTATACGGAATAAGATTATTGTATGCTTAAAAAAATCTGGATTAAAATTAAAGAATTTTGGGAGCTCCTTCTTAATGCAGGCAATGGGTTTATTGAAGACAATTGCATGAAACTGAGTGCTTCCTTAGCTTATTATACTGTATTCTCTATCGGTCCCTTACTTTTAATCCTGACTTGGGCACTGGGATTCTTTTATGGTAGTGCATTAGATGGAACAGAAGGTGCCAGAGAACAAGTACTCGAAGAACTTAACGAATTATTTGGAAAGGAAATAGCCGGACTACTTGAATCCACAGTCCATAACTTATCATTAGATAGTCGCTCTAACATTGGAATTATTATAGGTGCGGCTACTTTAATGTTTACTTCCACAACTATCTTTGTGGATATTCAAAATTCAATAAATAGTATTTGGAAAGTAAAACCCAAACCTAAAAAAGGTTGGTTAAAATTAATTATAAACCGATTGATTTCATTTTCTATGATTATCGGTTTAGTGTTCCTGTTGATGGCATCTCTCGTAATCAGTAGTTTAATTGGAGTAATGACCAGTTATTTCAATCAATTTATGCAAGACTGGAACATTAGCTTAATAGATTGGGTAAATACTTCGATTACATTTTTAGTAATTACGGCACTCTTTGGAATTATTTATGCTTTTTTACCGGATGCTAAAGTTAGATTCAAGGATATTCTAGGAGGTGCTATATTTACAGCCCTTCTGTTTATGTTCGGAAAATTTTTAATATCCTTATACCTTTCCCAAAATATTACAGCCAGTTCTTATGGAGCTGCTGGATCTATAATTATTTTATTGGCTTGGGTTTATTATTCATCAGCTATTCTTTACTTTGGAGCTGAATTCACTAAAGAATATGCTGTTAAATATGGAAAAGGAGTCCAACCATCCTCTTATGCTGTATTAATAAAACAAACAGAGCTGGAAATCGATCCGGAAACAGGAGTAAGAGAATTAGTAAAAAAACATAATGAACCTGTAAAATAGGTATAAAAAAAGGATTCGAAATTTGAATCCTTTTTTTATACCTATTAACTATTTAACATTGTAATAATAGACTTGTCGTCCTACATTCCCCTGTCCATCATTTCCCTCCACTACAACTTTATATTTACCATTACCATCTGCATTATAGAATTCTAAATTGACCTCACTTTTAGTATCCACCCTTACATCAGGGTTCCAGTAAATCGTGGTTCTGTAATCATTTGTGTTTTTCGATTCAGGACTCGCATATTTAGGCTCATAGAATTTGCGTTCTTTTACATAGCCTAAAGGGTAAAAATCAATTACATTCGACTTCGGTAGCATGGCTTCAATCTGTTCCCGTGTCATTCGAGGTTGTTTCTTCTCCTTCTTCGTTATAATAGAAACGACACCATCATTTTGGTACAAATTTCTAACCGTACCTAAGTCGTCGCGCATAAAAATTTCAATCGCCTCAATTTCTGCAACCTGAATAGAATTGATAGATGGTTCATCTATTGGCATACCGTTTAAAAAGAACTGCACGGGCACCCTACTACCTTGATTATAATTTCTTGTGATATAATATTTTTGGGTATTGACATCATACGTAATTCCTGTTAACATGGTATTTAAACACATACTTAACACATTACAACCATTGAATCTGCTACCCTCAATACGATGTTCCGGCATAGATAACCCTGTTAGTGCAGAAAAGTCCTTACTGGTCTGTTTTTTCTCTTGAGAAGCTGTTACCACTACTTCTTCAATCAAAAATGAAGTACGGAATTCTTTCTTACTATTATCTAAATAGGCCTGAAGATTCTTATCAATATTTTGAACTTCTGCTGCTTTATTTGGATTATTTTGATCTATCTCAGGAAAGTAAACAGGATCTAATGTGATCACGAGATTTCTAAAATTATCATTCCCTCGTGCATTTAAGGTCGCTTTTAAAGAATCACTAAAAACAAGATTTTCAAATGCATAACGACCTGAATTATCCGTGTAAGCATCCTTCTTTATTGCAGCTCCTGGAATATTCAATAATAAACCCGCATTTGGTTGAACTCGCCCGGTATTCTGACGTAAAACACCAGTAATGTTGATTCCCTGTTCTGGCATAAATTTAATCTGTGGAAGCTTAGCCTGAATTAGATCGGTATATTCAAATCGTCGGAAACCTTGCGTCAACAATAGCGCATCTAGAGCATCTTTTCTATTTTCATTCTTTGAATTAAAATAATAATTTGGCTTTTCGATAAATCCCTTTAAATCCGATGTTAATAATATATTACTCACAATACCTTTATCATCATCGTCGTTATATGGAACTTTACTCTCGTCGATTACTGCAACAGAAAAATTTCCCGGCAAACTATCAATCCGTGTATCTAAGTTCAACTTCAATTTCACAAGATCTTTTTTAGCATAATCCGTTTTATCTGTCGAAACTTGAATTCCGATTAACTCTTGTGGTTGTATAAATACCAGACGTTCTGATACAGGTTGACCGTCTGGAGTCAATAAGGTGATTTGAACAATCCCATTCGGTAATTCCTTTAAGGGAATACGAACTGAAACGGCAGGGCTTTTTATGGACGCTTGGGCTGCATAAATGAGGTGACCATTCAACTGTCCAAAAACATAATATGGCTTATTTTCAATTTTACTGAAATACTGATCATTTGTTACCAATCCGAGATTGATAAATTCACTATCCTGAGATACTGAAACAACATTGATTTTATCATCTACAACTAAAGGTAAATCATAACTTTTCTCAACTCCATTTTCGAAGTTGACCGTTGCTTTATAGACTTCTCCAGAAATAGGTAGAAATGTAAATGAACCCATACCCATTCCTAAATCTTCAAAACTCGCAACTTCTTTCTTCTTACTGTCAAATATTTTCCCTTTAATCCTTAATCCAGTTCCATTCGAACCCATAGCTTTAAATGCTACTTTCTTAGAAACCCCTGAAATTAAATCACCACCTTCTGGAAAAAACTGTACATCAACATCTTGATAAGCATTGGCTAAAGAATATTGTCCTACCAATGTCTCGACATCTTCCAATTTCACCACTAAACGTCCATTTTTAAACTTATCTTTCTCCTTATGTGATAGATTAATAGTAATATTTCCTAAATCATCTGTTTCTGCTTTTCCTTTGTCAAAAGCATCCCAGCCATCATTAGCTTCCCAATTCAACTTCTTACGACCTAAAGGTTGACCATCCTTTCCTCTGAATTGTATAGTTGCCTTCGTTTTATTCCCATCTTGCTGGTAAGTAATGTTAGCCCCAAGTTTCTTATTAATCGCATCACCAATCGGAACCACTTTATTGTAGAAATAATCCACATCAAAATTCATCATCCATTTGCTGTATGCTCTAAAACGATAATTATCTTGTGACCAATATTGAGGATCCAATACAAGTTGTCCTTTACCGGACCCCTCATTCATAGGAATCCTTAAGGTTTGCATCAACGAATCTCTACTGTTAATCACATCAACATACACAACCTTGCTGGGATCATAATTAAACAAGTTAGTGTTCAAATAGGTCTTAAACCACAAGGTATCACCTACTGCATAATAAGGTTTATCAAAATGCAGATGTACCTTTTCTACTGGATAAACAGAGAAATATTTTTGAACATTTTCTACTGCTGTATTAATCGGAATAGTAGGTTTTTCTTGGGCTTGTGCAGTAACAAATAAAGAGGTAAATAGTACAACAACTAGGATTATTCTGTTAAATAAGTTCATCAATTTTCAGTTTTGAAAAAGCTAAATATATTGATTTTTTAGGGAACAAGGGAAGTTGACCGATAAATTTAACAAAGATTATAATAAGGGAGCTAACAATCTGCAAAGGGAGTCTATCCCTCTCTTCCACGCTTTTCTTTTTTTCCAATCTTTAATAGTTACTATTTCACAATTTTGCCGATCAATATCGAATTGTTGCTCCATCTTTTTACAGAAATCCCGGTTTGATATGACAGCGGCAACCTCATAATTAATATAAAAGCTTCGAAAGTCAAGATTTACCGTACCAATATAAGCGATCTTCCCGTCTATTACAGAGGTTTTGGCATGTAGAAAGCCTTTCTTATATAGATAAACTTTCACTCCACGCTCCAATAGAGGTTTCAAATAAGAATTTGATGCATGTTGAACTAACCAGGAGTCTCCTTCGGCCGGAATCATTAATTCTACATCAACTCCGGATGCGGCTGCGGTTTTTAATGCGGTTGCTAATTCCTCCGAAGGAATGTAATATGGTGTACATAATTTTATACGCTCACTAGCTTCCCCAATACTAATCAATAAAGCCTCCATATTAAAAGGCCCCAAGGAACCAGGATCACTCGAAGCTAATGCAACTGCTGTTAATTGATCTGTAACAAATGATGATTCTTGAAAATAGGATTCTTCCAATCTATAAGGTTCTCCATCAGTTTGGTTCCATGAATTCCAAAAACTAATCTGAAACATGGTACCAGCATTTCCAACAATTTTAACTGAAGTATCACGCCAATACAACCCGAAATTATTAGGGTTTACATAACGATCCGAAATATTAATCCCTCCAATAAAGCATATATTACCATCAATAACCGCTATTTTACGATGATTTCTATAATTACTATTAGCTAAAGAAGTAAATGTAACGGGAAGAAAAGCTTGAAATTGAATTTTACTATCTTTCTTCTTACGCATATAGCGTATTAGTTTAGGGGATCCAAAGCTGTCTACAATCAATCTAACGATAACACCTTCACTCGCTTTCTTTTCCAATAAATCAAGAACCTGGGTACCAATAGTGTCGACATCAAAAATATAGAACTCTAAATGAATGGAATGTTTCGCCCCCTCAATAGATGCTAGCAATTGAGGAAACATATCTTCCCCATTCACCAACAATGTGACTTCATTATTTAATGTAGGGGTAGATAACTTCTCATTTTTCAGATAAGAATATACGCGCGAGAAATCACCGATTTTACTTTGAATATTTCGAATGGACCAATCCATTAAAGGTTCAAGTCGTTTAAATTCTCGTTTCAGTGCTAAAGTTTGCTCTTGATTTATCCTTTTTAATTTTTTGACTTTGGAGAACTTTTGTCCGAAAAGGTAATACAGAATCAGCCCAATAAAAGGTAAAAAAACAATAACTAAAACCCAGGAAATGGTTTTAGTAGGGTTCCGATTCTCAATAAGTATTGTAATTATAACACCAACATACATAATAGTTAATGGAATCCATCCCCAGAGTTCCAAGAACTTAATAATAGTTTGTAAATGTTCGTGCATATTAAGACTTCATTCCTAGTTAACAATCTTTAGCGTGATATGTTGCATTGCTAAAAAAAACAATTAACATCTTTACAAGATATAAAAGAAAATCTTTTTTCAGCCTTGATTATCGAAATTTCTGTGTTATGCACAATTCATTGCACCATTTACATGCAATATTGGACTTAAATAGGGGATATCTAAGTTTGCTCCTCTCAAAATAAACCACAGCCCCATGACGAGAAAAAAAATGGATATAATATTAGAAAAGCCCTTCTTGAAAATACGCTTAGGAAAATTTCCCGCAAAAGAAAATATTAATAACAGCGGCAATGTTCCTAAACCGAATAACAGCATAAACAGAAAGCTATTTTGTAAAGAATCAGCATTTACAGCAGAGGCTAAGGCTATATAGACCATTCCACAAGGTAAAACTCCGTTTAGTACACCTGCTATAAAACTACCACCTGGTCGATAGAGCCATTTCCCCATAAATTTAGCAAAGGGTTGAATTACTCTTGTTTGAAAAGCGACAAGTTTTGATGAGCGCTTTCCCAATAAATAAAACAGGCCTAAGGAAAATAAGATTATTCCTGTAACTAAACTGAACCCCTGTTGCCAGCCTTGAATGATAGCTGTACTTCCTAACAAACCTAAAAGTACTCCTAACAATCCATAAGTTAGTATTCTCCCTAGTTGGTACAAAAGTTTATTTAAGGTAGTTTTCCATGAAATCCCCTGCCCTGCTTGTACCGCAAGTAACAAGGGACCACACATGACTGCGCAATGTATGCTCCCTAACATGCCCATGAAAAATGCTAAATAATGATAAGTCATTTTTATTGAATAAATACAGCATGATCAGAAATATAAGATTTACCGGAATGAACCCAATCTATCTCTAAGTTCCAATTTCCTTTCTTAAAAGTATTTATAGGTAACTTATATAAGCGCCCCTCAGTATAAAAGGGTAACTGCTGATCATTAGTATTATCATCAATTCGCTTAAAATTTAACTTTCCTTTATTAATGGAAGTTGAAAACTCTATTAATAAAGTGTCTTTCAACAATTTAACATCTGGCTTTGCATGATCATGAAGTAAATTTTCCTTCTTATGAAAAGTTTCGTCATAATTTAATCCCTTTTCATAATAATCAGCATCCACTAGTGTATCTGAATCATGACTTACCATATAAATACCAGCACCTATAATAAATAGCATAAAGGCTCCTAATCCAATTACAATTCTATATCCCCAATTCATCCTATTATTTTGCAGGAGGCGCGACAAAAGTCGTCTCCATGGTTTTTAAAACTTTATCTCCAACTTTAATATCCACTTTCACATCAGTTTTGTATTGTTTGATGGATTTTCTTTCGGCTATTAAAAATAAACTCATTTTTGCATTCCCTTCTCTTGTTAAATGAGAAATAGGATTTACAACATGAACTTTCACTCCTTCAGTAGCACTTACTAACTCGAAGTTTAAATCCTTACTTGTCTTATTAAGAACCTCTAAGGAATATAAATTAGAAACCGTTCCGTCGTCACGCACTTGATATGTGCTTCCCTTAGCTCTCAAAAGTCTACCATCAATATCTGCCCGGCTAAAAATCATAAATCCAAAGACAGACATCAGTATAACTAAAACTGAGGTATATACAACTGCTCGTATATTTCTTTTCTTTCCAGAAGTCTCGATTTTTTTTCCTTCAGCTTCTGCTAAAGTATAGAAACCAATTAAACGCCTAGGTTTATTTATCTTGTCCATTACAGCATCACATGCATCAATACAGGCTGTACATGCGACACACTCCAATTGAGGTCCTTTACGAATGTCTATTCCGGTAGGACAAACATGCACACATAGACTACAATCAATACAGTCCCCCAAAACCTCAGTGGACCCCTTCTTCATTTTCCCTCTTGGCTCTCCTCTTTCAATATTATACGCTACAGTAACCGAATTATCATCTAATAATACCCCTTGCAATCGACCATATGGACAAATACGGGTACAAACAATTTCTCTTACATAAGCAAATACGAAGTAAAAGACAAAGGTAAAAACCAATATAGAGATAAAGCCGACAATATGCTGTTCTATAGGATCTGTAACAATCTTATACAAGGCATCAATACCGATTAAATAAGAAAGAAACAGATTAGAGATGATAAATGAAATCATCAAGAAAATGGAATGCTTTAATATTTTTTTCCAGGCTTTAGCATCAGTATCAGGACCTTCATTTAATTTCTTTTGTTTAAGCCAATCGCCTTCAATAAGATATTCAATCCGCCGAAATATCAATTCCATAAATATGGTTTGAGGACAGGTCCAGCCACACCATACACGACCATACACTGCAGTGAATAGGACGATACAGACCAGCACAATCAGCATTCCAAATAAAAAAATGTGAAAATCCTGAGGATAAAAGATATTGCCAAAAATCGAGAATTTCCTTTCTAAGATGTTAAACATCAAAAATGGATTTCCGTTAATCTTAATTATTGGACCCAAGAAGAAGAATAGTAGTAAAGAATATCCAACTACCTGCCGATAATTATAGAACTGTCCACTAGGTTTTTTCGCGTAAACCCATCTTCTTTTCGACTTATCAGATTGTATTGGTTTTTTGTTTTCATTTACTACTATTCCCATGACTATGTCTAATTAATTATTATTTTCGGTACTATCTTGTACTATTACTTCTTCAGTTGATTCACCAGCTCCGCCTTCACCTTCATAAGCAACAACTTCCTTACCTTCGGCAGCTTTTGGATTTGCCGGATTTGTATCTCTGAAGGTTAGAATATAATTACTTACTTCAGCTATCTGAGCCGGAGTCAATGTTTGCTCCCAAGGAACCATTCCTTTATCAGGAACACCATATTTTACGGTTTTGAAGATGTCTTTTATCTCACCGCCATGAAGCCAGAATCTATCCGCTAAATTAGGACCGATCCCTCCTTCTCCATTTGCACCATGACATGCTACACAGTTTGTAGCAAAAATGGCTTTCCCGTTTATAGCTAAGGTTCCTGTTTCATCTGCAACAATAGAATTCTCATCAATGAGATTAGCGGACTGGGCGAGATATTCTTGCTTTTCTATTTCTGCTGTTGCCATTTCTTGCTCATATTCTTGATCTGGATTTAATCCCCAGCCAAACACATGGTAAATCAAAAGATATACAACAGCGAAAGTCACGGTAGAATAAAATAATGCATTAAACCAAATTGGAATTGGGTTATTTAATTCAGCTATGCCATCATATTCATGATCTTCCATAACCAAGTTTTTTTCCTCCTCAATCGGTTTTAAGCCGATAAGACGATTCCAGGCATTTTGTCGCTTAGTTCTTTTAGCCTCCTTCTTGGTTGCTAATTGGACTTCATCCTCTTTAGTTAATTCAGGCATAGTGACTTTCAATATAGCTTTCAAAGCCTTATTGATCGTTATTGCAGATGCCAAAACGGCTATCATAACAATAAAAACCGCCAGATAGAAGATATCGTTATATAAGTTGCCAGTACCAATGGTGACTATCGTTCCTGATACTGCACTGCTTATTATTAATAAAAAATTCATATACGTTCAGATTCAGGTAAATTATCAATATTTCTTTCGGACTCCTCAAAAGGCAAATCCTTCATGTAATCCACAAAACTTTTTTTCATGCTGATTAACATGATGGCTACCAATATGAAAAAAGTTAAAAAGATTAATAATGAGATGATCATATAGATTTCATCTCCGTTTAAGTTTGTTATCTGCTTCCACATAACTCTTTCTTTTTGTGTTACGTTAATTATTTTCAGCTACTTCATTAGCATCTTCCTCTTTTACAGGCTCTGCTTTTATATCAGTTCCAAGACGTTGTAAGTATGCTATCATTGCTATAATTTCTTTGTTTGGCTCGACCTGAACGTCATTTGCTTCTAAATCTTTCGCTATCTTCTGTGCCTGAGATTCTGCAGATGCTAAAGCATTGTTTATCTCATCTTCTGAATATGGAACTCCCAAATTCTTCATAGCTTTCATTTTGCTAGTCAAATATTTATAGCTTATATCTTGAGAAATTAACCAAGGATATGGAGGCATAATACTTCCTGGCGAAGTAATTGTCGGATCTAACATATGGTCAAAGTGCCATTTGTGCGGATACTTCCCGCCAATACGATGTAAATCCGGACCGGTACGTTTTGATCCCCATAAGAATGGATGGTCATAAACAAATTCTCCCGCTTTGCTATACTCACCATATCGTGCAGTTTCTGAACGGAAAGGACGAACAGTTTGTGAGTGACAGTTCACACAACCCTCACGAATATATAAATCACGACCAGTAAGCTCTAATGCTGTATAAGGTTTCACTGATGCAATCTTTGGTATATTGCTTGCCACCGTAAATGTTGGAATCATTTCTACAAGACCTCCTATTAGAATAACAATCAAGGACACTACTAAGAACATGAGTGGTTTTCTCTCTAAACGACGGTGCGCTGTTGGTTCTGACTTCTTAATAGGTTCTAAAGCTGCCGCTTCTGCCGGTTCGTTTGCTAACAAACTGCCGCTTTTAACAGTCTTTATTAAATTATAGGTCATCAAGATTACCCCTGAAAGATATAAAGCCCCACCTAAAGCTCTCATCATGTGCATTGGAAGAATCTCCAATGTGGTAGCTAAGAAATTTGGATATTTTAAAACACCTTCCGGAGTAAAATCTTTCCACATTAAACCTTGAACAACGGCTGCCCAATACATCGGAATTGCATAAAATAGAATTCCTAATGTACCCACCCAGAAATGAATATTTGCCAACCTTTTTGAGTGTAACTGAGTTCTATAGATGCGTGGAATTAGCCAATAAAGGATTGCAAAGGTCATAAAACCATTCCATCCTAACGCTCCGATATGAACGTGAGCAACGATCCAATCCGTAAAGTGCGCAATCGCATTTACTTGTTTTAATGATAATAGTGGTCCTTCGAAAGTTGCCATACCATAACCGGTTAAAGCAACAACCATGAACTTAAGTATTGGCTCTGTTCTTACTTTATCCCATGCACCGCGTAGTGTCAATAATCCATTAATCATACCTCCCCAACTTGGTGCTAGCAACATGATAGAGAATACTACCCCTAAAGATTGTACCCAGTTTGGGAGCGCACTATACAATAAATGGTGTGGACCTGCCCATATATAAAGGAAAATCAAAGTCCAGAAGTGAAGTATACTTAGTTTATAAGAATAAACCGGACGATTAGCCATCTTAGGTAAAAAATAGTACATTAAACCTAAAAAGGGAGTAGTTAAGAAGAATGCAACAGCATTGTGTCCATACCACCATTGTACTAAGGCATCCTGTACTCCAGAGTAAACATAATAACTCTTAAATAAATGGACAGGGAGCTCGATAGAGTTCACGATGTGTAGTACTGCAACTGTAACAAAAGTCGCTATGTAGAACCATACGGCTACATACATATGTCTTTCTCTACGTTTAATGATCGTACCAAACATATTGATACCGAATACTACCCAAATTACGGCAATAGAAATATCTATTGGCCATTCTAATTCAGCGTACTCATGTGAAGTAGTCAACCCTAAAGGAAGGGTTATTGCTGCGGCAACAATAATTAACTGCCAGCCCCAAAAATGAATTTTACTTAATAGATCGCTAAACATCCTAGCCTTTAAGACTCGCTGCATCGAATAATATGCCCCCATGAAAATAGCATTTCCTACAAAGGCAAAAATTACCGCATTGGTGTGTAAAGGTCTGATCCGTCCGAATGTCGAATATTGAAGGCCAAAATTTACTTCTGGCCAGATTAACTGTAAGGCAACAAGAAGCCCTACGGTCATCCCGACAATTCCCCAGATTACAGTTGCGATTCCAAAATCTCTGACAATCTTATTGTCATAATTAAATTGCTCTACCTGCATTATTCTAATATGATTAAGTTAACATCTCAAAAGTAACTGTCTCTTCATGACATTCTAATGATAAAACAGACTAAGAAAAGGTGATTTCAATCACTTTTAACAGAGAAAGATGTCTTAATATGGATCACTTCATCCCTTACCGGAAATTTCTAAGGTGTAGAGCGAAAATGGAGGGCATAAAAAAAGGAAACCTTTTGGTTTCCTGATTTAGTTTTAATCATAAAATAGGATGATCGAACTTAACTGTCTTCTAAGACAGTCTTCATCGAAATAATCTTATACACGTAGGCTCCAGTTTCAGAATTCAATTTCAAGTCATAATAACTATCTTTTTTCTGTCTTCTCAAAGAGGCTCTTAAACTTCCTCCTCCTACGTTATAAGCTGCTGCTGCAAGTGTCCAATCACCAAACTCTTTGTGAAGTGATTTAAGATACTTCGCTGCCGCATGTGTAGACTTAACTAAGTCCAAACGCTCATCCACACTCTCATTCACTTTCAATCCATAAAGCCTTGCTGTGGCAGGCATAAATTGCCAATAGCCTCCAGCTCCTTTATGAGAAGTAGTTTTAGGATCCAGACTGCTTTCAACTACTGCAATGTATTTGAAGTCTTCAGGAATACCATAACTCTTTAAGATTTTTGCAATGCGGGGAAGTAATTGATCCGCTTTTTTGTGAATGCGATGAGTGGGCTTTTTAAGATAAGCAAACCTACTCAGGTACTTGTCTAGTTTTTGTTGAACAGAAATATTCTCTAAAGGAATATCGGTTTCCGCAAAACAAATTTTGCTGTAAATATCATCCTCATTTACTTTTGTGGATGCCGCCAAAGCTTCAGCTGCAGTGGCTTTCATCGAGTGGTCCAACGCCTTTCTAAAAGGATCGACCAGCTCTGGTTGGGGTTTTGAGTACAGATTTGATAACAACATAAGCATCAAAAATGCACTACTACATAAGACTCTTTTTTTTACCATTCAATCCCTTACTGCTATCCTATCCACGGAAGTAATTTCCGATCAAAAAATAGCTTAGTGAAAAAGCAAGCCCCAAAAGTACAGCTTATTATAGTAAGAGACAAATAATTGTATTAAATAAGAAAGTTAACTATTGCTAAAACTAATAAAATTTAAGGATTAACACACTTTAAACCATGATTGAGCATTTAATCTCTATTTGTAACATTTTCACATGAATGATGGAATATTTATACTCGCATCAACCTATTTTGTATATAAAAACAAGCTTTGAAGTTCTTTTTTGATAACCGTCAAGCATTAGACAAAAATTATTTTTTGACATTTCCAGTCCTTAGTAAATCACTATGATTTAATTATTTAGATTGGGATATCATGGATTCAATGATATAAACAAGGTAATTGTCTGAACATTCTAATATTTATAATAACTATCAGAATATCTATGATAAATGACTAAAAATTTTACCTATCTTTGTGGCTCATTTTTCGAATTATGCCATTCAATAGCAAAAGGAACAGTCGGGACGACAACTCCAGAAGATCAAGAAGCAGTTCAGACAGCTTCAGAAACAACAATAAAGATGACAAGTTCTCATCTTCAAACTCATCGAGAACTAACAAATCAGACAAGTTTAATCGAGATTCAAACTCAGAAAAGGGAAGTTTTGACAGGGATTCCAAATATGGAAAGGATTCTAAATTCAATAAAGAATCTAAGTACGGAAGAGACTCCAAGTTCAATAAAGACTCAAGGTCCGAAGGCAGTAAAGATGCTAAGTTCGGAAGAGATACTAAATTTGACAGAGACTCAAAATATAATAAAGATCCTAAGTTTAGGGGAGATTCTAAATTTAATAAAGATTCCAAATTCGATAAAGAGTCGAAGTATAATAAAGATTCTAAATTTGGATCTGATTCTAAATTTAATAAAGAATCAAAATACAATAAA
>JBEBRZ010000081.1:0-15894 GCA_040394615.1 Sphingobacterium mizutaii | reverse complement strand
CAATGGAATTTGGAATTGAATATCAGAGAGATCAATATCCTTTGTGGCGATTAATTGCAAATTAAGATCGATAAATCCATCGAACTCTAATGAGCCATTTACGTTTAAATGAAGCGCTTCGGAGGTGCTGGATGATTTCCAACTATATAAACCTTCTTCTTTTTTGTCAAATTCAAATGGAGTTGCTTCAAAGTTGATGTCTTTGCCATCGGCTGCTTTTACATTAAAAGACATACCGGACTTTAAAATATCATTTCCCTGCTGTCCTATGCTTAGGATATCTTCATTAAAGAAAGATTTAATCTGCTCAGGTAAACCATTTTTTTGAAGAACCAGTTGTCTTCCTAAAATATCTATGCTATGATTATCAGATAGCTTTAAAGCTGTATAGGGAGCAATAACGGTGTTTTCTTGTGCAAGGCTGGAGTTTAGCCAGGATAAACGGGTTAACTTCCATGGTTCATCAAAACCTTTATTTTTTGCTAATTGATTGTTTACTGTAAGTAGTATTTTGATCTCTCTTGGAGGAGCGTTTTCAGGACTAATGGTTACAACTCCACTGTATTCCCCCGCGGGAAGAGCAGCAGGAATCTCAATGCCGCACCAAACCGCTTGAACTTTATTTTGTGGAACATCCAAGGAAAAGGAGAGTGGCTTACCACTGTAACTGGTCCCGTTTGTATTGAAACAAATAAATGATTCTTCAGGTAAACTCGAACCCGATTTCCCAGAAGTATTCTTGAAGCTTACTTTAATATTTTTTAAATCCTGCTGATCGGAAAATAAACCAATCTGAAATGGAAATAATTGGTCCTTATCGACACTAGCAATGATTTCTTTACCTTCAACAGGTTCGGTTACCCATCTTTTTGGTAAATAATGCTGCATTTTGATTTGATATTCAGCCGTCTCCGGGAAGACCAGATATGATTTTGATTTATGTTTCTTTAGAAAGTCCTCTTTCTCTGCATCAGTAGCGATGATTTCCATATCATCGTTGCGATTGAATCTATCAGCAGATTCTAATCGAAGTACCTTAGCATTTGCCGTTTTTTGATTCTGAACTATTATTTTCCTGTCCTTTTCTTTTAGATAATGCGCATCCGGATAGTATTTGCTTCTACCTCCCAATTCGTAAGGAAGATAATATATATAATAAATTCCCTTGCCGGATACAGCTTCAAATTGAAACGTTCCTGATTCAGGCGATATTTCCCCATAAGAAGTGGGGGAGAATTGTTTTTGGGAAGTACTATCTACGATAATGATCTTTTGATCGGTCGTGACGTTTCTATTTCGCCATGGGATAGTAATGCTATTATTTTTCTCGTTGTTGTCTACTTGAACTACTGCTCTTTGGTTTCCTAATAGATCTGCATCCCACCGAGCTTGTTCGGGAGGATAAATCAGGGCAGATTGTGAATAAGAATGTAGAGCAAATAAGGAGCAGAATAGTGATAGTGATAATTTTAAACTCATTTAAACTTAGATTATGAAAAGCACGTTAGGCAATTGCCTAATATATAAATGTTAAATTTATGATATTTGTTTTTTTAATACCATACCCTAACGTCGATTTTCTTTCAAAAATTGTCCTATTTCTACATTAATTCCCGCCCGAAACTGACGAACTATTTATTTCTTTTTTGGTGTTTTTTCATCCTAATTTTACCCATTTCTCATCCCATAATAATTGGGTTTTAATTGGGTAAGTATTGGGTGAGATACGGGTAAGTAACGGATAAGCTCCGGTTCCGTAGGAGGATATTTTGTGCACTGTTCTCCAGGAAAATTTGAAGGTATAATTCGATGATTTTTATCAGATTTTAATTGATTTTTTTAAGAGGGATTGAGGTGTGTTTTGTTAAAAAAAGAAAATTTCTTTTGTTTATAAATTTAATATCGTAATATTGCGATATTAATAAATATAAATATGGGTATTACGAAGACTGAGATATATAAAGACGAAGAGAATAAATTGGCTTCTCTCCTTAAGGTTTTGGGACATCCTGCCAGAATAGCTATTCTACAATATATCATTGATCAGAAAGCGTGTATCTGTAATGATTTGGTGGAGGAGCTAGGTTTGGCGCAGGCGACTATTTCACAACATTTGAAAGAATTGAAAAATATCGGAATTATTCAAGGATCTATAGAAGGGAAATCAGTTTGCTATTGTATTGATGAGGGTGTATGGAAGAAATTTCAGGAAGAGTTTAATACTTTCTTCAATCAAGAAGTAAAAGTAAATCACTGCTGTTAGCAGCTCTTTTTATATGTTTTATTATCGTAATATTGCTATAATACGATAATATATATTTTAAATATTTAATATGAAATTATCAGAAATCAAAGAAATTTTAGCAACGTTAGACAATGTTGAATTTCAATTAGAAAACGGAACATTTGTTCCGGAACATTTCCATGTTACGGAAGTAGGGCAGATCACCAAAAACTTTATTGATTGTGGTGGGGTAGTCCGTCAGGAAAAAACTGTGAATTTTCAGTTATGGGATGCCAATGATTATGAACACAGATTGAAACCTGGAAAGTTATTAAGCATCATTAAACTTTCTGAGGATAAACTAGGCATTGAAGATGCAGAAATTGAAGTGGAATATCAGGGTGAAACCATTGGTAAATACGATCTGGAATTTAATGGAAGTACATTCGTTCTGAAAAATAAAGCGACTGCCTGTTTAGCAGAAGATGCTTGTGGTATTCCGGCTGAAAAACAAAAGATAGCATTTAAAGATCTGTCTGTTAATCAAACCTCTTGTTGTACTCCAAATTCCGGTTGTTGTTAGGCCGTGAATTAAATGATACGGGATATTTAGGTGAACAGCTTAGTCTCTGTTCACCTGATCGGTGTAACAATTTATTAATTGCTATTGAAATAACCTGAAGGTACTTTATATCGTAATTACTAAACGTTTACCGCTATCAATATTCATAGTCCAGGCTCTTTCAACTTCTTGTAACGGAATAGTAAGTGTTTCAATTTTAAGTTTTCCATCAGCTGCAAGTTGAAACATCTCCGGTAGAATTTCTTTTATCAAAAGGTTTATTTCGTCCTTTGTCCAGCTACCGATACCTGAACCTGAAATCTGTAGGTTTGTGCTCCGCAGAATAGATGATGACAAAGTAATTTTATCATTTATCATTCCGCCTACTGTGATAAAGCGAGTAGGAGTAGTAAACATACCCTTTCCTTTTAAAGCGGTTAGAATCATTTCTGCTGCTTGCCCCCACAGATAATCGATTACAATATTAATCGGGGTTTCATGATGGATTTTTTTAATTTGTGAGATAAAAGACTCCTCATTATCCTGAAGAGAGATTATATCATCTGCGCCAAGTGATAATAATTCTTTTAATGATTGTTCATTTCTCCCGGTTGCAATTATTTTTTTTGCACCATAGTGTTTGGCAATTTGCAATGCAATTCTTCCAGTTACGCCGGTCGCTCCATTTATTAAAACAGTTTCTCCTGCTTGCATATTCGCTTTGAACAAAAGTGCCATTGCAGAACCCATTACTGCATTGGGCAAAGCTGCTGCTGAAGCATCATCTAGGTGATCTGGCAATTTTACGACCATGTTTTTATCGATAATAGCTTGTTCTGCAATCATGCCATTTTTGCCAATTCCGTATACCCGTGTTCCGTCTGCAAGCACACCGACACCGTCCCCACCTACTATTTTTGCTGTGAATGTTTCGTTTTCAGTCGAGTAATGCTTTCCACTAGCCTGCATTTTATCGAGGTTTTTTACTGCAGCTGCTTTTACTGAAATCAATAATTCATTTTCTTCAGGTTGTTTTGGAGCTGCGAAATCTTCTGTGTATTTAGGCATTTCGCCTTTTTTAAATACTACTGCTGCTTTCATCTCATTTAAGATTTAATATTATACAACAAAATTATATAGTTCAATTTAGGTCTGCGATAACATTTGTTATTAAAATGATCTATGTAAACACTTGATTAATAAGGTGAAGATTTATTTTTGTTTATTGATTTTGTTTTTAACACGGCTAAGATGTACCGTAGAGATACCGAGATAAGAAGCGATATAGTGTTGAGGGACACGTTTTACAATTTCAGGTCTTTCCTTTATTAGATTTTGATAGCGTTCTTGCGGGCTGTCTTTGATAGAAGAGATAAAATATTTTATATAGTCTAGGGTTCTGTCAAATATTTTATCGATGAACAGATCTCTTAAGCGTGGAATTTCTTTGATTTCCTCTAGTATTTTATTTAAATCATTTTTAGCTATCCAATATAAAATGCTAGGTTCAATGGTTTCCAAAGTAATTGGGCTTGGGATATTTTTTCGGAAACTTTCAATAGAAGAAACCGTGTTTTTTTCAAAAAAGAATTGGGTAGTGATATCTTTACCATTATTATTGAACCAAGCTCGGATACAGCCTTTTTCAATAAGGTACATTTTTTTTGAGGTTTCACCTTCTTTAAGAAGGACGGTTTTGGCTGGCGCTTCAATCCTTTTGAAACAATTTATATATTCGTTCCATTTATCATCATCAATCTGAAATGTGTTTTTAAATTGGTTGAACATTTGTTTTTCAATTATTGCAATGTTGATTTGAATATCTTGTTGACAAATTTAATAAATTAGTATAAAGAATGTTGTTCCTATAATCAAACGCTACAGGGCAAAACAACGCTTACAAAATAGACTTTTGATGATAATTTAAATTGGCATATTGATGGAAATCGAAATAAGAAAAGCTTTAGAATCAGAAATTGATGTTTTATTGGATTTTGAGCAAGGGATCGTGGAGGCTGAGCGACCATTTGATGATTCGTTAAAAGAGGGTGAGATTCATTACTATGATCTCATTGAGCTTATCAGATCAGATAAGGCCGAGGTATTGGTTGCTGTTGTGAACGGGGAAGCTGTGGGGTCCGGTTATGCGAAGATTTTGACAGCTAAGCCTTATAAGAAATTTTCAGAATATGCTTATCTGGGTTATATGTATGTAAAGCCTGAATTTCGAGGGCTAGGGGTCAACCAAAAAATACTTCAAAGCCTTGTCAATTGGGCAAAAGAACAAGGCTTAACTGAAGTTCGATTGGATGTATATGATGAGAATATGATCGCAAAAAAATCTTATACCAAAGCAGGGTTTAAACCTATTTTATTGGAAATGAGAATGGAAATCTAGTTTATTTCTTTTTCAGTAATATGGTAAAGTGTCTTAATATTTCTGGCTCCCATACGATTTCCAGTCCGGATTTAATTTCATCTCTTCGATCAAAAATATTTTTTAGAGCGACCGCTACATAATCCAGATGTTTATAAGTGTATGTTCGTCTCGGAATGGCCAAGCGTAACAGCTCCAGCTTTGGGAATCTATCTTTTCGGGTTTCAGGGTCACGATCTGCTAAGAGGGTTCCGATCTCTACTCCACGAACGCCGGCTTCTTTATATAGCTCAATTGCTAATGTCTGAGCAGGATATTCGGATCTAGGAACCTGAGTCAAGAAATTTAAAGCATCTACAAAAACCGCATGTCCTCCGATTGGTTTTTGAATGGGGATTCCGAACTCCATTAATTTATTGCCAAGATACTCAACCTGGTCAATGCGTGCTTTCAAATAGGGTAACTCGGTCGATTCTAAAAGGCCTTGTGCCAATGCAGCTAGATCCCGACCTGCTAGTCCTCCATAAGTGATAAAGCCTTCATAAATAATTCCCATATTACCACATGCTCTGTAAAGTTTTTCATCACGCATCGCCAATAAACCACCTATGTTTACCAACCCGTCTTTTTTCGCCGACATAGTGAAACCGTCCCCGTAAGAGAACATTTCTTTGACGATTTCTTTGATACTGATATCCTTATACTCATCTTCTCTTTCTTTAATGAAATAAGCATTTTCGGCAAATCGTGCTGCATCAAAAAAGACCGGAATACCATATTGATCAGATAAAGCTTTTACAGCTTTTATATTTTCCATAGAAACAGGTTGACCACCGGAAGAATTACAGGTCACCGTAATCATGCAGAAAGGTATATTTTCTTTGGGATATTTCTTATAGACCTCTTCCAATTTTGATAAATCAATATTTCCCTTGAAGGGGCGGAGATTATTAATGTCAAAAGCTTCATCTATGGTGCAATCCAAAGCATGGGCTTTACGGAATTCAATATGACCTTTAGTGGTGTCAAAATGAGAATTTCCGGGAACAACATTGTTCTCTTTTACTAAAATACTGAATAATGCATTTTCGGCGGCACGACCCTGATGAGTAGGTAGGAAGTATGGGAAGCCTAAGGTATGGCGTACAACCTCGCGAAGCTTAAGATAGGATTGAGACCCGGCATAACTTTCATCACCCATCATGATTTCGGCCCATTGCCTATCAGACATCGCTCCGGTGCCACTATCTGTTAAAAGATCGATAAACACTCTGTCACTCGCCAGATTAAATAAATTATATCCTTCCTCAGCTATCCATTTTTCCCTTTGTTCCGGCGTAGACATGTAGATCTCTTCTACCATCTTGACTTTGTAAGGCTCTGCCCAAGGTAATTCCATATCTATTATAATTTCTGTTTAAATTAAATTTAAAAAATATTACTCAAAATAAAATTGTGCATATTCTTTAGCAGTAAATTAAGAATAGAAGAGGGGGAATAAGTATATTTATAAAAGGATCAACCTCTTCAAATTAAACCATTAAATTTTAAATGATATTTAGACCTATGAAATCTATTTTTTTAAGCCTTATGCTCATGATGTTTACCATCGTTTCTTTTGCCGAGACCCCTTTAAAGTTAGCTGTGGCAGGATTAAGTCATGGTCATGTCGATTGGATATTCAACCGAAAAGACAAAGCGGATGTTGAGTTGGTAGGGGTCTATGAAACAAATCCTGAGTTGATTGATCGTTATGTCAAACGGTATCAACTTGATAAGGCGCTGTTTTTTACAAATCTGGAGGAAATGCTGGATAAGATAAAACCGGAGGCTGTTTCTGCTTTTGGGGCGGTTAATGATCATGTGCTTATTGTACGGGCATGTGCGCCGAGGAAAATCCATGTTATGGTTGAAAAGCCTTTAGCGACAAGCGTGGCAGATGCAAAGGAAATAGAAGGTTTAGCCAAAGAATATAATATACATGTTTTGACGAATTTTGAGACTTCCTGGTATGAAAGTAATCAGCAAGTGAAGAGCTTACTTAAAACGGGTGAATTGGGAGAGATAAGGAAAGTAATGGTAAATGATGGTCATCAGGGGCCTCAGGAGATTGGAGTAAGCAAGGAGTTTCTGGAGATTCTCACAGATCCTCAAAAGAATGGAGCAGGAGCCTTAGTTGATTTCGGATGTTATGGTGCAAATTTAATGACTTGGTTAATGGATGGCGAAAGACCTATCTCCGTAACGGCAGTTACGCATCAGAATAAACCCCATATTTATAAGGATGTAGATGATGAAGCTAGTATTGTTCTGCAATATCCTCATACGCAATGCATTATACAGGCATCGTGGAATTGGTCATTCTCCCGAAAAGACTTGGAGGTTTACGGAACGAAAGGTTATGCAAAAGCTGTCGATGCAACAACCTTCATTTATCGCCTACAGGAAAATAAACCAGAAGAAACTATCACATTAAATCCTAGGCCGGCTCCCTATAATGATCCTTTTTCCTTCTTAGCTGCGGTAGTGAAGGGATCGTTGGTGTTAGATAGTCATGATTTATATGGTCTTTCCATCAATTGTATTGCGGTAGAAATACTTGAAGCAGCTATGCAGTCGGCCAGCCAAAAGAAAACAATATTTCTTAAAGCAAAATAAGAGAAGTTAACAAATTTAGTCTTCACGTAAAGAATCGACCGGATTTGCTCCCGCTGTTCGTATAGCCTGCCAACCGACTGTACACATTGCTATTAATAAAGCAGAACATCCTGCGATAGCAAACATCCACCATTGAATATGGATATGGTAAGCAAAATCTGCTAACCATTTATCCATGGCTAACCAGGCAACCGGTGTTGCTATTAAGATGGCGATGATGACTAGTTTGATAAAATCTAATGTCAATAAGTGTACAATACTAAAGGTTGTTGCTCCTAAAACTTTGCGTACTCCAATTTCTTTAGTTCGTTGTTGTGCAGTATAGGTTGCCAAACCTAAAAGACCTAAACAGGCAATGAATAGAGCTAATCCGGAGAATGCAGTAAATAATCTTTGAAAGCGGTAGTCAGCTTCATATTGACGGTTGAAACTATCATTTAAAAAACTGTAAGTAAAAGGTCTGTTCGGTGCAATTTGACGCCACAACTTCTCTAGATTAGCAATAGTCTCCCTGATATGTTCTGTTTTTACTTTTAAGGTGAAATATCTACTACTGTATGGATCTACCATTAAAGTTAAGGGTTCAACTTGCTGATGTAAGGAACGATAATTAAAGTCTTTGACAACGGCAATAACCTGACCCTCATGTCCCCATTGTCTATATCGTTTACCTATAATGTCTTTAGGATTGGTATATCCGTAAGCTTTGGCGGCAGCTTCATTAACAATTAATGAACTTACTGTATCGACAGGAAAATCTCTGGAAAAGCCCCTACCTGCTATTACCTCAATTCCGAAATGGTTTATAAAATCTAAATCCACCTGAAATAGTGATTGTGTTAAATGAAGAAAAGCTCCTTCAGAGGTTTCGATATCCGTACCTGCATCCGGATAATATGCGCCGGGTACACTTCGGGATGCTGAAATTGATGTTACATCCGGATTATTCAGGAATAGTTGTTTAATAGTTTCAGTTTTACTATTAATATTGCTGTCGTAATTGAAATCCAGCACCAGCATTTCTTCTTTACTAAAGCCTAGATTTTGGGTTTGTAAATGTTTCAATTGAGAGAACACAATCAATGTACCTGCAATTAGAGCAATAGATAGAAAGAATTGGAATACCACCATTACCCGACGAAGCGTTATCCCAGAAGGTGCTGCCTTGAAAGAGCCTTTTAATACAGCAGTAGGTTTAAAACTCGATAGGACGAATGCTGGATAGCTACTGGCGATCAGTGCCGTAATGGATATGATGAGCAAGAATAAAATAGAAGTCTTCCAGTTGAGTACAGCAGATAGTGAAAAAGTTTTGCCGGCAAAACTTTCGGTGATAGGGAGCATTAAAAATAAAAGTAGTATGGCAACAAGAGTGGCTAAAATTACTAATAGGAGGGATTCCTGCATAAATTGAAATATCAGACTCTTTTTATTGGCACCTACAACTTTTCTGACTCCCACTTCTTTAGCACGTTCCATAGACCTGGAGGTAGCTAAATTCATAAAATTAGCACAGGCTATGCAGAGAATAAATAAACCGATTATAGCGAAAATATATAGGTTTTGTAAATTACCTGTGCTGCCGGGTTGTCTTTCCGCTCTGGAGTGTAGGTATATATCATTTAATGCTTCAAAGTGAAATAAATACTGATTATTTGTCTGTGCTTTGTGTCGCTCTAAAAAGGCCGGGATTTTATTCGCTAGGTCAGCAATATTAGCATTTTTCGCTAATACGAAATAAGTATAGAAATCCACATATCCCCATTGATTAAAAGGATCCTCCCAAGATTGTCTGAAGGAGCTCATAGACATTAGAGCATCAAAGGTAAAGTGTGAATTTGCAGGAATGTCTTTTATAATTCCGGTAACCTTATAGACACCGGCGGCTGCCCGTCCTCCGGTTTCACCGCCCTCAATAGCTTTTCCCATCGGGTCTTCTTCCCCAAAATATTTCTTAGCCGTAGTTTCTGTGAGAACAACAGAATAAGGAGATATCAGGGCTGTTTTGGGGTCGCCTTTAATCATTTGCCAGCTAAAAACATCGAAAGCTGTTGAGTCCATGAAAAAGACTTTGTCTTCTTGAAAGGATTTTTCATCATATTTCAATAAAATAGAAGACTGGCCAGAGAACTGAACGATTTTCTCAATTTCCGGAAAGTCAGCTTTCAGTGCTGTGCCTACTGGTGCATTGCCCCAAACTTGATCAGGACTAGTCCTTCCTGCTTGATCTTTCCAATTATGAAGTACTCTGTAAATTCTATCCTTGTTCGCATGATATTGATCAAAAGACAACTCATCCAAAATATAGAGACTGATGATGAAGCTACAGGCTAAACCTATAGCAAGTCCTATAATATTTATCAGCGTATAACCCTTGTTCTTTATTAGGTTGCGCCAAGCTATTTTAAAGTTATTTTGGATCATGGTCTCAATTTAGTAGTGCAAAGAAGCATGAACATTCACATATATCGCTATTGATTTAAATTTATGATGCTCACGCAAAATTGAGATTCCAATTATATTGCCAGATGGTTAAGGGGTTGATTATTATGTGTTTAAATTTTTAGGAGTTTTGTTAAATGTTCATTATCGAACAAGTTATCGTTCGATAATGAACAAAAGTTTAATAATGTTTATAAGTACAAATTCATTTTGTAATTTTTTTAAAAGCTGTACATCAGATTGATTCCAATGGAATTGTTTTTTACGGATTGATTTCTTGTATAATTTACAAATTTGGGTTCTAGATTTGCCAATCCTCGCTGTAAATTAAGCGAAATGGTATAATGATCAAATAAAGAATATCCGATTTTAAAATGGAGTCCATAGTCCCAAGGCTTTCCATAAAGGTATTTGGAATACTCAGTACGAGAGTCCTCCTTTTGAAATATCACAACCCCCTTCTTTTCCATATAAAGAATATCACCAATTAAAAGTTCCCCTTTTGTTTCCCAAACACCTCCTTTTCCATATCCAATATATGGTCCCGCAGCTAATAATAAATTCCCGGGACCAATTTTTGGGTGATATACTATATCAACAGGAAGCTCATAATAAGATACCTTTGCCTCGAAATTTTTTCCAACCACAAAAAAATCATATATGTCATCTTGTTTAAACCCACGATTTGCATAGATTAATGAAGGTTCAAGTGAGAAATTATCAATAAGAGGAATGGTAGTTCCAATACCTAAATAGATTCCGGGTACAGCTGTTGTGTTTATTTTATAACCCTGCGCATCTTTTGCTGCAATGTTTGAAGAGGTAAATCCGGCGATTAAATTCCATTTTACCTGAGCATTGCTGTAGCTGAAAATAAAGATTAAAACAAATAAGCTAAATGTTCTTTTTGTTTCCATTTTAATTAGAATAATTGGTTAAATAGTTATTGTGTTAAAATATATTACGTATAGTAAGTGCAGGTTGCAACAGATGAGGTAAAAATTTTTTCATTATATGAAATGAAACATTGGATTTTATACCTTTTCTTTTGTTATCAACTTATTAAATTCCTTTCTAAAGTTAGAAATCAAGGCGATTTGAGCTATATTTATACAAAACCTTAAAAACAAAAAAATGATATCAGCCGAACTTAAATCCGTCTTAACAAGTAAACATTGTTTATTATTTCTATTATATATTTTATTTTCTTCATCATTTTCATATGCTCAAGAAGCAGAAGTTAAGCTCTTTGCTCATCGAGGGGGAGCACATGAGTATGATGAAAATACTCTTTCGGCTTTTGAAGAAACTTACAAAAAAGGGATTAGAGGATATGAAACCGATATAAGAAGAACGAAGGATGGAAAACTAGTGATATTTCATGATGATAACTTTGAACGTATTGTGGGGATTAAAGGAGGGATAGAGGACCTAACTTTGGAAGAAGTAAAAAAGTTGAAAACAAAAAAGGGTAATACCATCCCTACCTTGGATGAGTTCATAGCATTTTTTAAAGATAAACCGGGAGTTTATATTGAATTTGAAATGAAAACCAATAAACCTATGTATGCTGAAGCTGAACTGCATACATACTGTGATGAGCTTTATCAGAAAGCTTACTCAAACAAACCTGAGGGTTCAGATTATGTATTGACATCTTTTGATAAGCGTCCGTTAGAATATTTAAAGAAAACTTATCCTAATGTTGATTTATTATTTATCAAAGGAGAAGGGCTTTCACAAAGTGTGGTAGACGAAGCGAAAGCGATGGGTGTTACCAGAATTGGAGCGAGTGTTCATGGTACAAGTAGAAATATGGTAATAGAAGCTAAAAAGCAGGGGATAACAGTAAGTTTATGGCCGGGAAGATCTGTGAATGACTTTTTGTTAGGTGTTTACTTGGGAAGCGATTATCTATGTTCGGATGTTCCAATTGCGGTGACGGATTGGGTGAAAACCAATGCTCCGCAAATAAAAATTAAATAGTATTCTTTTTTTAACACCAAACTTAGATTCTTTGAACATTAAAATCATTCCTCAATCCATTATTAAAATTACTTATGGATGAGGAATGATTAATAATAAAAAAAGCTTAATCAGACTTGAACCATCAGTTCATTTGTAATTCAATTAATTCAAACTGATTCGTTAAATGATCTAAATACGCTTGCTGGTAATTATCAACACGATCTTTGGTTGCATTTTTCTCAAGATCATGAAAATGAAAACCAGGGATTCTTTCCAGACCAACAAACTGATTCATTTTATGAAAACCAAATAAGATCCCATCATCTACTCCTGTTTGGTCAAAGAATTCTCCTTCTAATGTAAATGCAGTGTCCGGTGCATTCCAGCTTGTAGTCACCATATATTTCTTTCCCTGCATCAGTCCGCCTTTACCATAGTTTATAGCAGGGTTCTTCCTGCTTCTGCCATCGCTGAAATACATGCCATTCTGATGTCCTTCATTAAATACCTCATCAATATAGTACTTGAATCGATTTGGGACTTGAAACCACCAAATAGGAGTGTGATAGATAATGATATCAGCCCATTTGAAGTTTTCTACCTGGGCATTAGCATCAAAGTCTTCATTTATGTTGAAGGTTCTTATTGAGTCGCCTTTCTTTTCGAAGAATGCAGTGGTCCAATTAGTTAAAGAGTTATTAAACTTACCACCAGAATGTGAAAATATCTGCCCGGCATTAATGATAAATATATTCATTTGTTATAATTTTTATTATTGATATGACAAAGTTCTATTACTTTTGTGTATATTAAAAATAATTTAAGTTTTACACATCTATCATAATAATTATAGTTATGCGTTGGAATTTAGAATGGTTAAGAACCTTTAAGGCTATCTATGAAACTGGAACTCTTTCAGCCGCCGCTCAGGAGTTATATATATCTCAGCCAGGCGTAAGTTTGCATCTAAATTCTTTAGAAGCATTTACAGGATATAAATTGTTTGATCGGGCTGCGCGTAAGATGGTTCCGACAGAAAAAGGCAAGATGCTATATAACTTTGTGTTAGATCCTCTATGTAAATTAGAACTCGCAGAACAACAATGTCATAAACGAACGCATGCAGAACGTGCAACTATTTCGGTAGGAATGTGTTTTGAAACATTTCAATATACATTAGAGGAGCATGTGTCCGCACTTCCGTTTAATCTGATTATTAAGTTTGGTCAGTATGAACAGATGCAACAAGATTTGGATAATGGGTCTCTGGATTTAATTGTCACTTCCCATAGTGGAAATCAGAAAAATTTGGTTTACCAACCTTTTTCAAAAGAAAAGATTGTATTGATTTCGGGAAGTAAAACCGATGCAGAGGTTTTAAAGAACTTTCTTTTAGAAGGAAGTATGCAAGAGGCTGAAGAATATTTGAAAAGCCAGCTTTGGTACAGTACTGCTGCAGACATGGAGCATTTGAACGACTTTTGGATGCGTCATTTCGAAAAGCGCCCTGATTTTTCTCCTAATTATATTGTGCCTAATATTTCTTCTATCATTCGTTGTTTAAGTGATTCCGAAGGGTTTTCAGTTGTGCCTGACTTTTTATGCCGAGAAGCAATAGAAGCAGGGAAAATACAGTTGATATGGGAAGGGAGAGAACCTCTGGAAAATACGTTATATTTTGGTACAAGGAAAAAAACCATGTATCAAAATGAAATCGAAAAAATAGAAGAACTTTTAAAAGAAAAATATGAAGGAGTAATAACTCAAAACCAGTTTTAGCGTATCTAATTTTTTGGTATTTATTGAATTTTTGTTAACTTATTTTAAATTAAAGCTAAGAATTGAATATTTAAAGGCAATAAGTTGTTGAAATTTATGTCTTTGGGAACTGAAAAGAAAGGAGTGAAGCTTTGACTTTAAAATTGAAAAGAAGTGATAAATATAAAGGTTTTATCAGAAGTCAATCAAATCAAAATCATCAAGGTAATAATGGGAAGAATACCCTTCATTTTGCTGTTGAACATAATAGATATGACTTGGTAGAATCTATACTGAAAAAAGGGATTGCTGTAGATAGTAAAGATGATTTTGGTAATACGGCCTTATGGAGAGCTGTGATGGATAATGTAGATATTAGAATTATTAAGGAACTGCTGGATTATCACGCCAATCCCGATATTAAGAATAATTTTGGAATTTCCGCGAGAGATCTATTGAATGATGAGAATAAAAACTGGCGTATCCTTAAGCAACTTTTTGATGAGATTAATTAGGTTTTGATTTATAATTTTAGGAGTATATCAAAAAGCTAAATTTCGGATTATATATATTTTTCTTTTATGTGATCCTGCCATTTCTTTATGACGGCACAAGTTTCATAGGCTTCTTGGTCAATGAAAAGTTTTAGGAGGGATTCTAAAGTGATAATAAACTCCTCAAGATGCATAAAATTTCCTTCCTCATCTCTATATTCTGTTAATATTTCCAAAAGGAAACAGTTTGTTTCAAACTCCTTGAACTTGTTTTGGTAGTTTCTATCTGCTTTTAACCAAAGCTTTTCAAGCTGGAAGCCCGACTTTATATGCATATGACATGCATTTTCATAATCTGAACGATGTGCTTTGAGCTCTTTTTTCATTTTCTCGACATTGTTGTGCAGGCTGTCGTACATTGTAGATAAATGCAACTGAACCTCTTTATGTTTTGAAATAAGTGGCATAACATATGTTTTTTAGATTCGCTCGTTTCACAACAAATAACTCGCCATTTTGTTTTATTAATTTATTCATTTAATATGAATTAAACTATTTAGCTGTATTTAATAGCTCAAAAAAGATATATTTGGAAGTATGATAGAAGCTGAAATTAACGGTTACAAATTGGAAATTTGTTCCAATTCCATTTACTCTGCCAAACAAGCTCAGTTGGCTGGAGCAAGTAGAGTTGAATTATGTCAAAATCTAGAAAATGGAGGGACAACTCCTTCTCACGGACAAATAAAATTAACACTTGAAGCTTTAGAAATTCCAGTGCACGTTTTAATAAGACCTAGGTCCGGTGATTTCCTTTATACGGAGGATGAATTTAAGGAAATACTAGAGGATATTAAGTTTTGTAAGTCTGTTGGCTGCGCAGGGGTTGTTATAGGAATATTGAATGCAGATGGATCTGTTGATAAAATTAGAATGCATCAATTGATTTTAGAAGCAAAACCCATGTGTGTTGTATTTCATCGAGCGTTTGATAGATGTAATGATCCTAAACAAGCCTTAGAGGATATTATTGAGCTTGGCTGTGATCGTATATTGACCTCTGGTCAACAAAATACAGCTTGGGAGGGCCGAGAATTGCTTAAGGAGTTAATTGAACAAGCTGATGGAAGAATAGAGATTATGCCAGGATCAGGCGTCAATTCGTCAAATGTAAAAGAAATACTGACTTATACCTCTGCTGATAGCATACATGCTTCTGCTAAAGAAGAAATGAAGTCAAAAATGACCTATACTATAGGAACTGTGTTGGGGATGGATGAAAATGAGATATATAGTTCCAGGGAAAAAGTGGAAGAAATCATTGCACAAATAAAAAGCCTGTAGAATCTCTACAGGCTTTTTCTATATTTTGGTTAAACTTATTTAGCCTCAGCAGTAAGTTTATCTAAGA
>JBEBRZ010000080.1:0-15924 GCA_040394615.1 Sphingobacterium mizutaii | reverse complement strand
TGGTGAAAGGAAAAACAACTGCAATAAGTACGGCAACAATTAGCGGAATGTTAATATAAGTTTTTCCTGATTTTGAGGAGATCTTTAATCTAGATTTTTGAAGAATATCAGCGATGTTTTGAAGTCCTTTTCCTAAGTTTTCAGTGTTGATTTCGAATGTTGATCTGTTTGACATGACTTTATAATTTATATTGTTAAATGATATACCAAAAGTAGGAGGGATGTCGGAATCTAACGATGGTAAATAGGTGAAAAGGGAGTCATTTTCGGTAAATGAAGGGATTGAGGAGGTGAATAGAGTTCTATTTTTATAAATGAGGGGGATTAGGTCGTATTCATTATTCTATAAATTTCTTCTCTATATTGTTTAGGCGTCTTTCCAATACATTGTTTAAATTGTTTGTTGAAGTTAGTAAGGGAAGGAAAACCACTTTCATAGCTTATTGTTTCAATTGAAGCTGACTCATCTTCTAATCTTTTACAGGCATAATTAATCCTCACTTCTTTTACAAACTCAGAGAAGGAAGTGTTCATTCTGGTTTTAAAGTACCTACTGAAAGAGGTCTGTGTCATATTCGCCAATTCAGCAACTTTTTCAAGTTTGATCTTGCTGTTGAAATTTTTCAGAACGTAATCATATACCTTGTGAATCCGGTGTGCCTCGGACTCTTTAAATGAAATGGCTTCTAGGTCATTCAGGAAATGTATATCTTCAGAGCTCGCAATCGTATCGAGCAATTGTAAAAACAAAACCACACTCGCCACACCTTCTAGTTCTAGTAACTGTAAAAGCATTTCGCCTACTTTATCCCTGGTTTTTCCCTGGATGTGAAGACCTCTATAACTCATGTCAAACAAAATCTTGATTTTCTGAAATTCCTTTTTTAAATACACACTCTCGCCTAGAATTTCTTTATTGAAGTAGATTACGACAACTGTTGTGGCATTTGGATCCTTATGTTCAAAATAAGAGTCATGGCTTTTCCAAACATGTGGTAGATTAGGGCCGATTAAAACCATATCGCCATCGTTAAAAGAATTTAAGCTATTGCCAACAAACCTATTTCCACTTCCCTTCATTACGTAAGATAACTGGAATTCGTTGTGACTATGAAAGGTAGGATCAAAGAATGGCTCAACGTTCTTTTTAATATAGAAGCATTTATTATTTGGAATTAGCGGTTTCGAAATTACGTGGCGAACGGTCATTTTAAAGCTGTATTTTTTTAATTCGGATCCAATTTAAGATATAATACATCTAGAATCAGATAATATACGTTCTTAAATATCGATTGTTAATCTTTTATATTTGGTGTATCAATTATAATAAATTCCTAGACCAAATGAAAAGTTATTTATCGCAAATACTCTTATTTACTCTTGTTTTCTTTGTTTCATGTAGCACAGAACAAAAACCTAGAAGAGCAGAAGTGCTGTTTTTTGGTACTGGCCATGAAAGTTCATCGAATTATGCTACTTGGTTAGCCGTTGAATTATTCAAGACCGGGATTAATCTTACCTATACCCAAAATCTTGAGGATATGAATACCGAATATCTGAATAAATATGATGGAGTTGTTCTTTTGGTTAAGGATCAAGATCTTACAGGTCAACAAAGTTCTGCATTAGAGGATTATCTAGAAGACGGACATGGTATTGTATCCTTAAATACTTCAGCTAATTCATTTAAGAAAGAGGAATGGTATCAGAAATTGGTAAAAGGAGGGTACGATATTAAAGGTGATAGTATTGCTGTTGTCTCTTTTGCTGATTCAAATCAAGTTTTGGGTAGAAAATATCCTGATTTAGAGATTCGGGATGAGAGTTATCAATTTAAGAATGATCGTGATGCTATGAATGAATTGGCGACAGCCAGCTATTCCGGCAATAGTCAAAAGTATATTTGGGCTGATAAGGTAGGAGACGGGCGTTTTTTCTATACAGCGATAGGCGGGAAAGATCAGACCTGGAAAAATTTAACCTTTCTAAAGATGATATCGGAAGGGATCTGGTGGAGTTTAGGTTCCGATGTTAAGAAATTAGTAGATGAGCTTAAGATACCTAATGTAAGTATTTATGGAGACACAATTGCCGATTTTACTGCGCGTTATGATGTTCCTAAAATGCAGGATCCACTTGAAGCGGTAGAGTCTATGAAACTTATTCAGCATCCGGTTGATTTTGAACTGAAATTATTTGCATCTGAACCTGATATTGTGAACCCAATCGCTATGAGTTGGGATGAAAAGGGGAGATTGTGGGTCATCGAATCTTTAGACTATCCCAATGATTTTGCATCTGAAGAGGGCAAAGGAAATGACAGGATTAAAATCTGTGAGGATACAGATGGAGATGGAGTTGCAGATAAGTTTACTGTATTTGCAGATAATTTAAATATAGGAACTAGTTTGACTTTTATCAATGACGGAGTTTTGGTTGCTATGGCACCGGATTTTGTTTTCTTTAAAGATACCGATGGCGATGATAAAGCAGATCATCGAGAAGTTTTTATGACCGGATGGAGTAAACACGATACGCATGCAGGGCCTTCAAATCTTCAGTATGGGTTTGATAATAAAGTTTGGGGTGTATCGGGATTTGCTGGATTTGATGGTCAGATTAAAGGCGTTTCGCATAAATTTGGTCAGGGAGTATATCGATTTAATCCGGATGGGTCGGGGTTCGAATATCTAGCAACTACGAGTAATAATACCTGGGGTTTGGGCATGAGTGAAGATAATAATGTCTTTATTTCCACGGCTAATAATACCCACAGTGCTTTTTATTCCATGCCGGAAAGGTTTATGCAACGTAGGGTATTTGAAGAAAAACAAGGATCTCGTATCAGTGCTGTTCAGAAGATTGATGGACACTATGATGTTCATGCATTAACTCCTAACCTACGACAAGTAGATGTAGTTGGAGGTTTTACCTCTGCAGCCGGGCATCAAATGTATACAGCACGTGAATTCCCAAAATCTTATTGGAACAGAATTGCTTTTGTAACAGAACCTACCGTGCGTTTAGTGCATAATGCTATCATAGATCCTGATGGAGCTGGTTTTAAAGAAAGTGATGGTTGGAATTTGCTAGCCAGTTCGGATGAATGGTTTGGTCCATTGGCAGCCGAGGTTGGACCAGATGGAGCCGTTTGGGTGATCGATTGGTATAATTTTATTATTCAACATAATGTATTTGTTCCGGAACAAGCTCCTTCTGAGAAAGTCCTGCCATTTATTGATCAACCTCACGGACAAGGGAATGCTTTTGAGAGTGACCTGAGAGATAAAAAACATGGACGTGTTTATCGAGTTGTCTATAAAAATGGCAAGCATAATGAATCATTCAAATTAACCAAGGATAATCCTAAGGAACTGATTAAGGCATTAAAAAGCACTAATAAGTTTTGGAGAATGCATGCCCAGAGATTATTAGTTGAACGCCAACAAAAAGATGTTGCAGCGGATTTAATCAAATTAATCAATAATAACACGAAAGATGAAATCGGTATTAATGCGCCTGCAATTCACGCAATCTGGACCGCAAAGGGGTTAAATTTATTGACAGATAAAGAAGTGAGAGATGCGGTTATAAAAGCATTAAACCACAGTTCGGCCGGCGTGAGAAAAGCAGCGGTTCAAGCACTTGATCTGGATAAAAGTTCAATAGGAGAAATTGCAAAGAGCAAAATTTTTGAGGATTCTAATTTGAATACGCGTCTGGCTGCTTTTGTGAAAATTGCAGAGAGCAAGCCGATTGATGAGATTTATGATGTTTTGGTTACAGCTCTTAAGGATACCTTAAACCAAAATGAGAGATGGTTATCACCGGCATTATTTGCTGCGATCCAAACGAATGAGGAGGTGTTCAGAAAAAAAGGGTATCACGATCATTCAACGCCGTATTTAGCGACAGTTTCAAATCATTTGATGGAGGAAGTATATCGCGTTGACCGTAAAAGAAGAATACAATTCTCTCCAGATGTGAAGAATAAGGATATCATTATTAACGCACAGCTTCAACGGGTTGATGGCAAGCCTTATAACGGTTTGATCATTGGCCAGGGAGACAGTAAGGATGGGTTCGCATTATATACCGAAAATAATAAACTATACTGGCAACTACTTTCTGCTGGCAAAAAAGAAGTTGTGTCATCAGCAATTCCGGATAATAGCTCCATTAGAGCGGAGCTAACAAAAGAAAATGGTTTGGCTTTATATGTTAATTCAAAATTAGTTGCTTCAAATAAGGACGTTTCCAGCTTTCAAAACCCATTAAATTTCTACTTAAGATCGGGCCAGGATTTTGAAGAACCTTTTTCCCTTCACAGTTATATAAATGGTTCGGAGTTCTCCGGAAATATTAATGAGCTGATTGTTACACTAAAGCCAACAACTCATGTTCATTTACACAACCATGTCGATCAGGAAGTTTCTGTGGCAGATCAAAAACCATCTTCGACCATTGTCATAAAAACCATTAAGGATTTAATGCAATATGATAAACGTGTAATCACGGTAAAGGCAGGAACTGACGTAACATTGATTCTTGAAAATACGGATGCTATGCCTCATAACTTGTTGGTTATAAAGCCGAATAGCTTAGAGTCAGTAGGGAAGGCCGCTGATGAGATGTTAAAATTAAACGATGCTGCAGAGAAGTTCTATGTTCCAGATAATTCTAACGTGTTATTTCATACCAATTTAGTAAACCCTGGGGAAAGCTATACCTTGAAATTCAAGGTTCCGGATACGGTCGGTGATTACCCATATGTGTGTACATTTCCGGGACATTGGAGAGGAATGAACGGCATTATGAAAGTTGTAAAATAAACCTAATCATAAAAGAATGAAAAATATCGTATTACAAATAGTTGTCCTGTTGGGTGCTTTTTTTACTGGAGGAAACCTATACGCACAGAAAGTAAACCAAGTGATTATGGTAGGAGGAGGATCTTCCCACGATTACCATCGCTGGTACCAGCAGGAGGATCGTGATTTTCTAAATCAGCAGAGCCACCTGAATGTCCGTTATACGGAGAACACGGACTCTCTAGCAGATTACCTTAAGAATGCAGATCTCTTGATTTTGGTTAATAACCAGGAGATTGCTGCACGCTCGAAAAATGCCATCGAAAAACATGTGGCAAAAGGTAAACCAGTCCTAATGCTACATGCAGCAACTTGGTATAACTGGAAGGACTGGCCACAATATAATCTGGATTACCTTAGTGGGGGAAGCAACTCGCATGAGAAGTTCCAAGAGTTTAAACATTTAGTAGTGAATAAGGCACATCCTATAACCCAAGGTGTATCTCCACAATTTTATTTCAAAGATGAATTGTACATCTATCAGCCAGAACTTAAAGGTAGAGGCATAGAGGTTCTGCTCATTGGCGAGTCGCTGGAAACAGGGAAGGTATTCCCAACTGTTTTTACTGTGAAACATCCAAAAGCTAAGCTCGTGGGGATTACCCTAGGACATGATGAGCATAGTCATTTAAATGAAGACTACAAAACATTATTAATCAATTCGGTGAATTGGGCATTAAATCTATAACCTAAAATTAAATATATGAAGAAGATCACAGTTGTAATCGTAGGAATGGGATTTGGTAAAGAATTTATACCAATTTATCAACAACATCCGAACATTAAAGCAGTTGGCATTTGTACGCGAAACCCACAAACTTTGAAAGAATTGAAAGATAAATTCAATCTGGATGATGATCTCATTTTTACTGACTTTGAGGATGTTGTAAAGCGTGATGACGTGGATGCCATACATGTCGTAACACCTGTTCCGGAGCATGCAAAAATGACATTAGCCTCCTTAAATGCTAATAAACATACAGCATGTACTATTCCAATGGCCATGACTGTTGAAGACTGTAAAGCTATTGTCGAAGCTAAACGTAGAGCAAATAAGGTTTACATGATGATGGAGACTGCGCTTTATACCCGTGAATTTCTGTATGGGCTTAAGTTAGCAGAAACAGGAAAGCTAGGCAGAATTCAATTCGTTAGGGGGTCCCATATTCAGGATATGAGCATGGAGGGCTGGGCAGAATATTGGAAAGGCTATCCACCTATGTTGAATGGAACGCACGCGATTTCTCCTTTATTGAGGATCAATAACACACTTGCTGAATCAGTAGTATGTCATGGATCTGGAAAGTTAAGCGAAGATTTGGCTAGTCGATATAATTCGCCTTTTGCTGTGGAAACTGCAACATTTAAATTGAAGAATTCAGATGTAGTTGCCGAAGCGACACGATCCTTATTTGATGTTGTTCGTCAATATCGTGAGAGTTATGATGTATATGGCGATAAAATGTCTTTCGAATGGGAGCAATTACAGGATGAAGAACATGTTGTTTTTGACGGTGGCGAGAATGCTTTCCGTATAGATGTTCCGGATACGGATGAATTGTTAATTCCAGAAATCGCCTCCTTTACCAAGAGAGAAAAGATCGATGATCCAAACCATGTTTCCTTTTTGCAGGGAGCAGGTCATGGAGGCTCGCATCCACATTTAGTACAGGAATTCGTAGCAGCTATTGTTGAAGGTCGTAATTCAGCGGTTGATGCAGAAGTTGCAGCTAATTATACCTGTGCGGGGATTTGTGCCCATGAGTCTGCTATGAAAGGTGGTGTACGAGTGGAAATACCAACCTTTTAATGCTATAATATGGACATTGGAATAAGTTCATTTGTTTGGGTATCCCCGTTTTCTACGGAAAACAGGGATATCATTCTGAAAGCTAAAAATCTAGGTTATGACATCATAGAAATCGCTATTGAAGATAAATCGTTGATTGATCTTCAGAACATCAAAGCTTACTGTAAGGAATTGGATATTAAGCTAAGTGTGAGTGGTGCCTTTGGAACAGAAAGAGATATATCGAGTGAAAACAAGGAATACAGAAAGATTGGATTACAATACATTTTAGACTGTATAGATATTGCAAATTATTTTGAGAGCCCCATTTTTGGCGGACCATTGTATTCTGCAGTTGGTAAAACACGATTGGTCTCCCAGGAGCAGAAATATCAGGAAAGAATGTGGTGTTTAGAGAGCTTATCTATCGCGACAGAATATGCAAAAAATAAGGGTATAACCCTGGCATTGGAACCGCTGAATAGATTTGAAACAGATATGATAAATACTCTTGATCAGGCGGCTGATTTAATCGGGGAGATTAATGACAAAAATCTAAAATTACTTTTAGATACATTTCATGCAAATATTGAAGAAAAAGATATAGCCAGAGAGATTCTAAAATATGGTGATCAGATCGTTCATGTTCAAGGAAATGAAAATGATCGAGGTACTCCTGGATCAGGGCATCTGGAATGGGATGAAATAAGGAATGCTTTACAGCAAATTAATTATCAGGGAGCAATTGTTTTGGAAACATTTGGATCACCATCCAAAGAACTGGCCAGGGCTGCAAGCATATGGAGACCTTTGGCAGAAAGTGCAGATATATTAGCAAAAGAAGGATACGAATTTTATAGCAATCAATTTAAATCATAGATTAATGGAAGAGCAGAAGAACATAAGTGCATTACAGGACGGGGCAAAAAGTAAATTGTTCTGGGGTTGTTTCATTGTCTTGGTGGCATCGGCTTTTGGTTTTGTATTCCGATCGTTTTTGATGGCAGATTGGGCTATAAAATTTGATTTGAGTAAAACGCAACAAGGAGAGATTTTTGGTGTAAGTTTCTGGCCATTTGCCTTAAGTATTGTCTTTTTTAGTTTGATTATTGATACCATTGGTTATAAGAAATCCATGATTTTTGCATTTATATGCCATATCCTATCGGTTTTACTGACCATTTTTGCTACCGGGTATTGGATGCTGTATTTTGGAACTTTCCTTTTTGCCCTGGGGAATGGTGCAGCGGAAGCTGTTGTAAATCCGGTTGTAGCCAGTTTATATCCAAAGGATAAAACAAAATGGCTTAATATTTTACATGCAGGCTGGCCAATGGGCCTTGCAATTGCGGGTCTAATAGGGATTGGTCTACTTGCTGTGGACACCGACTGGAGAATAATTATGTGCTTTATTCTAGTACCGGTGATTGTATATGGCTTATTAATAGCAAATGAACACTTCCCAATAAATGAACGGGTGAAAGCTGGCGTAAAGTACCTGGACATGTTAAAGGAGGTAGGAATTTTAGGTGCCTTGGTTATTGTTAGCCTTTGTGTATTTGAAATTGGTAATCTATTCTCTTTCGGACTCCCGTTAAAACTTATCTTAATCATAGCAATCGTAGCACTATTTGGATATTATGTTCGCTCTTGGGGGAAAGGCCTGTTCTTTCTACTCTTGTTAGCTATGATTCCTTTGGCGACAATGGAATTAGGTACAGATAGTTGGATAACCGATTTGATGACACCTGAAATGGGTAAGATGGGACTTCAAGGCGGATGGGTATTGGTGATTTCAGCTGTTATCATGACAATATTCAGAATGTACTCCGGGATTGTTACCCGATATTTTTCACCATTAATCATTTTGGCTATCAGCTGTTTAATTGCAGCAGTCGGATTACAAATGCTGTCTGCATCGACAGGAATGTATATTTTATTGGCAGCATTGCTTTATGCTTTTGGAAAAACCTACCTATGGGGAACAATGCTTGGTATTGTCTCGGAGCAGTTTCCAAAAGGGGGGGCGCTTGCATTAAATATTACAGGTGCTGTAGGACAACTTGGAGTTGGAATTATTGGTGCTGTTTTTTTAGGATTTATCCAAGATGGAAACATCGACAAAGGATTAAAAGCTTATGATGAAACGAATTATACGGGTTACCATCAGGAATTAATGACGGTGGACAAGAAAAGCATATTTGGAGAATATAAGTCGATAGATCATATCAAGTTGGCTTCGGAAGAAAATCAGGTAAAGGAAATTGTAACCAATGTAGAGAATGAAGCAAAAAAATCTGCTTTATCTACGGTTTCATACTTGCCTGCGGGCCTATTTATATTCTTTATTATTTTACTTATTTACTTTAAAAGGAAAGGAGGTTACAAGGCTGTCGAAATACAAACTCAGTAAACTACACTATTCTATTTTCAAGGAGAGATAGAATAATTAAGATATTCAAGTTCAAGGTGTTCTCTCAGAACACTCAGGATTTATTTAACCTAATGGATAATCAAAATGAACTTATTACCAATGATAAACTTATATACTAACCGCTTTAGAATAGAAAACTGGGTACCTTCGGGTTATAAAAGATACTCAGCTTTAATACTTCTATTCATTAATTTGATTTTTATAAGTCAAGTTTTTTCACAAACACGTACGGTTACCGGAACCGTGAAATCTGACTCAGGAGAAACTCTTCAGGGCGCATCAGTTTATATTAAAGGGACTAATACAGGAGCTTCAACGAATGCTAGTGGTGTTTATTCCATAAACTTATCAGGACAAACCAATCCGGTTTTAGTCATCACCTATCAAGGATATGCGACTAAGGAAGTCCAAGTAAAACCAAATGATACAGAAGTAAATATCGTCTTAATAAATAATAATCCGGAGTCGATTACAGAAGTTGTGGTGACGGGGTTTGGATTGTCTCAAAAGAAAGAATCCCTGACTTCTGCTATCTCAACAATTGGAGCAGACGACATTAAAAGATCCACCGCTTCAACTACCTCTGGAGCCTTGGTGGGAAAAATTGCCGGTATTAACTCCCGTCAGACTGATGGCCGGCCCGGAGCTAGCACAGCGTTACGAATCAGAAATATGGGAAATCCACTATATGTGATCGATGGTGTGCAAAAAGATGCAGGACAATTCAATAATCTTGATTTTAATGATATTGAAAGTATTGCCGTATTAAAGGATGCCTCAGCCGCTATTTATGGTGTTCGCGCAGCAAATGGTGTAATCGTAGTTACAACAAAAAAGGGAAAAAGAAATTCAGGAAATACCATTAATGTTATCGGTAACTACGGATTTCAGAATCTGGCCGCTTTTGCCAAACCTGCAAATGCAATCACTTATATTGAAAATTATATTCAATCAGAAACCATCCAAGAAAAAGATTATACGTTCAATCGGGACGATCTGGAGAAATGGCGCCAAGGAACCGAAAAAGGATATGTTCCTTTTGACTGGTATGATTATATATGGGAAACTTCACCACAGCAATATATTTCAGCCAATGCCTCGGGTGGTTCTGAAAATATAAATTACTATTTCAGCGTGGGGCACTTGAACCAAGATGCTATGATTGTTAATTATGGAGGTTTTAAAAGAACCAACATGCAAATGAATGTGGAATCACAAATTTCTGAAAAGTTAAAAGTTGGAGCTTCCATGAATGGTCGTTTTGAAAATAGGATGAACCCGGGTGTTCCGGGCCAAGATGACTACTGGCTCCCGATTTTTGGAACTTATCGGAATTTACCTACTGCTCGGCCATTTGCCAATGATAATCCGCTTTATCCAACACTCACCTCGACAGATCCTGGGACGAATTTCGCTTGGTTGAATTACGATCAATCCGGGAAATATACCGAAACATGGAGAGTTGCGCAACTGAATGCAAATGCCGAATATAAATTGTATGATGGTTTGACAGCGAAAGCTTTGGTGGGATATTACTACGCAAGTCAAAAACTAGATAATCATGAATTTACCTATAAGCTTTATGGTTACAATGAAGCCGATGATACCTACCCCGTAATCTTTGAAAATAATAATCCTTGGAGAGAACGCCGAATGGGTTATAATGAGGAGTTAACTTCTAATATACAGCTGAACTATACCAAATCCTTTGCCGGCCATAATATCAATGCAATGGGCGGTTTTGAAGCTATACAGAGAAGTGAACCAACCACATGGGTACATTCCATTCCAACCTCTAACTCATTGAATCTTATAGATTATGAAACAATGGATACCTATGATGATGTAGGGAATAATACACAGGGTAGGTTGGGTTATACAGCTAGGTTCAATTATGATTATGAGGGTAAATATTTAGTAGAATTATCTGGTAGGTATGATGGTTCCTGGAAATTTCCACCAAACCATCGCTGGGGCTTTTTCCCATCAGGATCGGTAGGTTGGAGACCCTCGGCAGAGAACTTCTGGAAAAATAATGATTTCTTAAATTCCATTGATGATTTTAAAATCAGAGCATCGTATGGATTATTGGGAGATGATGATATTGCAGGTTATGCTGCCTTTGATTATATGCCAGGCTTTAACTATAAACAGGGGGGAGCAGTAATAGATGGAGAATATGTGTTAGGTTCACAGCCTCGCGGTCTACCAGTTACTACTCTATCTTGGATAAAGGCAAAAATATTTGATGTCGGAATTGATTTCTCTATGCTTAACTCCAAATTATCGGGAACTGTGGATTATTTCAGAAGGATTAGAAACGGATTGCCGGCTTCAAGGTATGATATCCTTCTTCCTTCCGAGGTTGGTTTCTCCTTGCCAAGTGAGAACCTAAATTCAGATGTGATACAAGGTATGGATGCTATGGTTAAATGGACAGACAATGTTGGTGAATTTAATTATAGTGTCGGCGCTAATTTCACTTATTCTCGTTTTTTTGATTGGCACCAATATAAGCCAAGATTCAGCAATTCTTGGAATGTATACCGAAATTCTTTAAATGAAAGATTTGGTTATATAAACTGGGGGTTAGAATCCGATGGACAGTTCCAAAGTTGGGAAGAAATTGCGAATTGGCAGATTGATAATGATAGACAGGGAAATAAAACCCTAAGACCAGGGGATATTAAATATGTTGATCAGAATGGTGATAATGTTATCAATGGTCTGGATGAGCGTCCTATTGGTTATCGCCAAGATGCAACACCTATCTTTAATTACGGACTTAACTTTGGTTTCTCTTGGAAAAACTTTGATCTGGCATTTGATTTATCAGGAAGTGCGATGAATACTTATTATATGGAGTGGGAACAAAGGAATCCGTTCCACGATGGTGGTAATAATGCACAATACTATATGGAAGATACCTGGAGATTATCCGATATTTTTGACAAGGATAGTGAATTGATTCCTGGAAAGTATCCAATGCTTTTAATTGGGAATTCAAGCCATAGTAATTATTGGAACAGTGACTTCTGGAAGAAAAATGTGGTTTACGTTAAATTAAGAAATCTTGAATTCGGGTATTCTCTCCCAGAGAGTTTGACCAACAAAATCAATATGAAAAGAGTTAGGCTATATTTTTCAGGCCAGAACTTGTTGACCTTTTCGAATCTTGAGGGTGTAGACCCGGAGATCGATGCAACCAGTGGTTTAGTTTACCCTACGACTAGGATCATGAATTTTGGAATCAATTTGACCCTTTAAAATGAATGTTAAAACTTTAAAGTGATTAGTAATGAAAAGATTTTCAAATAAATATAAAACATTAATTTTTCTCGCCTTGTTCTCAACAAGCTGTAGTAAAATCTTAGATCAAAACCCAGATCAGATTCTAACCGAAGACCAAGTCTATTCGGATGAGATCATGCTAAAGTCTGTGCTTGCGAATTATTATGGTAGAGTGCAGTGGGGACAAAATACTGATGATCCCTATACATTTACCATTTTAGATGAGGCTGGTAAATCAGATGGAGGACCTGACAATATTCAAACTTATTCTGATACTCAATGGAGAGTGTACGATTATACCTTGATTCGTAATATCAATCAATTTTTAGCGGGCTTGAGAGCAAGTGAGGCAATAGATGAATCTGTTAAACTGACATACGAAGCTGAAGCAAGATTTTTAAGAGCCTGGACTTATTTTAATATGGCCAAGGGTCTCGGTGGGATGCCGATAGTAGGTGATGAAGTGTTTGAATATTCACCTGGAACGGATATTACTGCCTTGCAGTATCCAAGGGTTACTGAGTCGGAGATTTATAATTATGTGATTTCAGAAATTGATGCCATAAAAGATGATATGGATGAGTCTCCTACTGTGAATGCCGGAAGAGCTAATAAATGGGCTGCGTTGATGCTTAAATCAAGAGCTGCGTTGTATGCAGGCTCCATTGCTAATTACAATAATAAAATGACCACCCCGATTAAGACATCCGGTGGCGAGGTTGGTATACCGGCCTCGGAAGCATCAAGCTATTATCAATTAGCATTAGAGGCAGCAGAAGAAGTTATCAACAGCAATAAATATGAATTGATGTTGAATAAACCCGATGATCTGAGCCGTAATTTCTACGAGGCATTAAATGTTAAAGAGAATAATAAGGAAGTTATCTGGGCAAAGGATTATATCTATCCAGGAATAACAGTTGGTTTCACAAGGATGAATATTCCGGCCTCCCATGCCGAGGATATAGATAGGGCATATGCTGGACCAATTTTAAATTTAGTTGAGGATTTTGAGTATATCAACTCTAGAAATGGAGAGCTTAAAACAAAAGATGCATCTGGAAACTATATTTTCTATGATTCACCTTTAGATCTTTTTAAAGATAAAGACCCAAGATTAAGTGGCTCAGTTATTTTGCCTGGAGCAGAATTTAAGGGAAGTGAGGTGGTGCTTCAAGCAGGGCAAAAGGTTTTGCAGGGAGGGACGTATGTTACCAAAACTGGTCAACCTGGTACGTCAGATGCGAATGGATTGGTGACTTCGATCAATGGTCCTATAACCTCGAATGTTCAATATGTAAATAAGACAGGGTTCTTTTTTAGAAAATTTTTGGATGAAGCCTCTGGAGCCTCTACCCGTGGGAGAAATAGTGAGATGTGGTTCCCTAGGTTTAGATTTGCGGAAGCGGTAATGATAGCGTCAGAGGCAGCGTTTGAATTAGGAAATACCTCCAAGGCACTGACTTATATCAATCAGATTAGGGAGCGCGCAGGTATTTCCGCCTTATCATCCATAACGTTTGATGATATTGTTCAAGAGCGCAGAGTTGAATTTGCATTTGAAAACCACAGATATTGGGATTTAAAGAGATGGAGATTAGCGGATAAGATATGGAATGGATCAAACCAAAATCCTAATGCAATGCAATATGCTTTATTTCCTTATAGAGTTGTTGCACCAGGTAATGCAAATGACGGTAAGTGGGTTTTTGATAAACAGTTATTCAATAATTCTCCAAACCCTCGGTTCTTTCAGATGAGACATTACTATAATTTTATAGATCAGGGATGGATAAATAACAATCCAAAAATGGTAAGAAATCCATATCAATAATTTAAAATAGAAAAGATGAAAAGGTTAATATATATATTACTCGCAATGGCTCTGCTGTTTCAGAGTTGCGGTAAAGATAATTATGAAGAACCCCAATCAGAGATTTCTGGCAATGTAACTTTTAATGGTGATCCTTTGAATGTAAAGGGAACTGGTGAATCCGTTCAATTGAAGTTATATCAACCTGGTTATGAACTGAGCGCGGAGATTCCGGTATATGTTTCTCAAGATGGAAGTTTTAAGGTTAAGGTTTTTGATGGCCAATATAAATTAGTGGCAAGAGAAAATAATGGTCCTTGGGTAAATATTACGGATACGGTAAATGTAGATTTAAAAGGTTCTGCGAACGTGAATTATGAAGTAAATCCTTATTTTTTAGTTAGTAATACGACGCTGAGTCTCTCAGGAGATAATAAGTTAACGGGAAGCTTCAGCATTGTTAAAAATGTTTCATCAGCCACAATGCAATATTATACAGTGCTCATTAGCGCGACTGCTTTTGTAGACGATGTATCTAATTTTTATAGAAAAGATTATACTTCTGCAGCAGGAGATGCTGTCAATGTTTTGGAAGATTTGAGTACAAACGAAACCGTTAAATCTGCACCATCATTATTTGCAAGGATCGGTATTAGAGCAAATCAGGCCGATCAGGCAATTTATTCACAGGTAATAAAAATTAGGTAAACAGAATTTCTCAAAATATTATTAGGTTAGTTTAAGTGTTATATATGGTTAAGAAAAGCTGCTGAAATGCAGCTTTTCGATTTTATTTCTATACCACTTGGTGCTAATTGTGAACTCATTTATACGATATAGAGAATAGCAACTTATGGTATTATTCTCAGCCTAATACCTTATTGACTTTAACCTCAAAACTGTAGGCTAATTGTCAAAAAATCTCTTATAAAGTTTTAGGGAAGTTTCTTCCATTAAAATGTTACAACAATCAGTAGTATGTCCTTATGATGACTATTATTTTTAGACCATGCATAAATTATACATACTTCTAGTCTTTTTATTATTAAGCTCTATAACATTGGCACAACAACCAAAGGGATGGCTTATCTATTTTGGTCAATCTTTGATAGGAGAGAGTAAGTTCAGTATTCATCATGAAGTTCAACTAAGGGACCATCAGTTGTTCGGCGATCATCACCAATCATTAATTCGTTTTGCGGGACAGTATAGATTCAAACCATCTTTGCAGGTCTCTTTAGGATATGGGTTTATCTATACAGAATTAGAGGGAGATCCGAATATGCCAAATAATGAACATCGGATTTATCAAGAATTAATGCTTAACACTCCTATAAAAAAGAGTAGTATCCGACATCGATTCAGAACAGAAGAACGCTTTCTGCAAAGTGGTGATTTTGCTGGAAGAATTCGGTATTGTTTGTTTACTGATCTTCCGGTAAGTGAGAAAGGTTTTAAAAAGGGAGGAACCTATTTAGCATTTTATGATGAGATATTTTTGAATGCAATCAAGAAAGATGAGCAAAGCGTTTTTGATAGGAATAGGTTGTATGGAGGGATAGGATATAAGGTAAGCGACAATCTTGGTGTTCAACTAGGTTATATGCTCCAACACATAAGATCTCAAAAAGGAGGCAACCATTTGTTATTATCATTTCATCACCAAATGAAATGGAAATAGCCATAAAAGAATTAGCCCGGACAGGTGGAATTGCCGGGCTAAATA
>JBEBRZ010000079.1:0-16091 GCA_040394615.1 Sphingobacterium mizutaii | reverse complement strand
AGCGGATTATGATGGAAATATTTTGAGTATAGACTCTGTATGCAGTTATAATGAAAGAGGCTGATGTAGCAATTATAAAAGCAAATATAGAGGGTAAAAAAATCAGAGCTTTTGCTTTAGCAGATGAACCGGAAACAGGTAATGACGTTTTTATCATAGCGCACCCAACAGCTTATCTCTATTACTTTAGTTCCGGTATTGTAAATCGCCTGCATGAAGACCGTGGAAGTCTTTTCTCACGTAAAATAGAGATTTCCGCTGATTATGCCGCTGGATCAAGTGGTGGGCCAATATTTGATAATAAAGGTAATATCATCGGATTCGCATTTTTAAAATAATTTTATCTTGAGGATTATATTTTGAAATAATGATATTTAACTCTTTCAGAAACATGTGTTCCCCTAGACTATGATCAGTTTTATTAATAAAAGTTTCACCAAATAAAACGATTGATTCTACGTATTTCTTCTCATGAATCTGGTGTGATATAAAATCTATTATCCGATTTCGTAATGATCTGTAAAGATAAGATCGTAATTGTTGATTAATCTCAATGTTATCTATGTTGGTCCAAAGTTTGGTAAATCAATCATGAACGATATCTTCTACTTCATTTTCATCTATCTTTTTAAGTGCAAATGCGACTAGCGGTCGTTTATAACGATTATAAAGCTCAGCAAATGCCTGTTCATTATCATTTTTGATAAGTGAAAAGAGTTATTAAACAGTTAATGTTAGATATTTAGGCATTGCTATTGTTGGGAATGCAAATTAAATATATTCTTAACACTAACACAATATTCTGTTAAACTTAGCGGATATTTTATGCAATAATATTCCTAAAATTCAAGATTTTAACTAAAAAAACCACGTAATACGCTATAAAACAAGTACATTAAATCAATTTATTTAAAATAAGTAAATCATATTAATTGACTGTCTCACAAAAAGATATATATTTGCAGCAATGGCCAACATAAAATCATACTTCAAACTATTAAATCGCATATTGTTTGTGTGTTTGATTCTATTTTCTTCAGCGCCATGTTCTGTGAAAGTATTTTTCTCAGATAAGATGGACGTAGTATATGAGAAACCAATTAACAAAACAAAATCCACCAGTCCTTCTACTAACTGTCAACTAGATTTATTCGGCAAACAACAGAAATCTTCTTTTCAAAAAAGTGTTGAAAGTCATGCTGATTTTTCACCTATAATAAGGATTGAAAAGAGTGGATTACAAGAAAAAACCTATAATAAATTTTCCTCAAGTTATTCTGGCAATAGTCCCCCAAAATACATTTTATATCAACGATTAAAGATTGCAATTGGATAGTTTTTCACTGTGTATATTTTAATTTTTAACCGTTAAATAAAATTTATTTTCTATGAAAAATTTTATAGAGATACCAACAAATATGGCTGGTATTTACACCTTGTCTATACGATGGGTAATTGGATGGACTTACTTCTCTGCCTTTTGGCGCCGCCTGATTCTTGAAAACAAACTTATTCCTGAGGAAGCCGGTTATATAGGCGAAAAATTTAATCACTTTCTCCCAAATGCACTTGGGATCAAACCGGTTATTGAATATTTAGTATCTAACCCCGATGCACTTCAATTCGCTATGGTTATTTTCACTATAATCGAAGCTATTGTTGGACTATTTATAATACTTGGGCTTTTTACCAGATTAATGAGTATCGGAGTGATAATACTTGCTACCGGAATTTTATTAGGTTCCGGATGGCTCGGCACAACTTGTTTAGACGAATGGCAAATCGGGATTCTCGGTATTGCGGGAGGTTTTACCATTTTTCTCACAGGAAGTGGTAAATATTCAATGGATCGGCTCTTAATTAAGAAAAAGATAAAATTTACGAATTCTAAATGGTTCCATTATTTAGGCTCCGGCACAATACCTATTAAAAACATAAATCACTTTAGTCTAATAAGTTCCATTATTATTATCTCGATTACCTTGTTTACGAACCAATATTTTCACGGCGGGGTTTGGGGAAAATTGCATAATAAATCCGTGAAACCAAAGGTAGAAATGGCTAACATTCAATTTACTGATTCAAAATTGAAATTTGAAGTGTTTCGAACAGAGGGAGCAGATGTGTACGGATCTTTTTTAATCGGAATCCAAATACTTGATAAAAATGCAAAAGTTGTTAAAAATATAAGCCAGCTCGAACTAGCTTCTTTCCCTCTTGAAAACATCAACAACCATTATGTTGCAAAAGTAAAACCGGGAATGCATAGTTTGATATTACCCTTAGGAGCAAAGGCAGATATTACACTAAATCTAGATAAACTTTTTATTGAGAAAGGATACATGATAAAACTTATTGATATAAGTGGAATAGAGTGGATTGAAAAAATAAAATAAGAAAAACCCTCATGAGAAGAAATAACTCCTCATGAGGGTTAATAATAATCTCTAATAAACACCTAAAACTCTATATCATCAGCCACCCCACCTGTACCATTCTCTTCTGCAAAACGTTTGGAGTATTCCGCTTTCTTTTGATCCTGATAATCCATCATCTCTGCCATAATATTAAAATCATTCATGTATTTTGTGCCGGTTCCATTTACTTGAGCTACTGTTAGACCCAGATTATCAATTAACCATTGAGCTCCATCTATTCCGTTTTCATAAGCGGCCTGCAAAGCAGCCTGAATTTCAAAAAAATAATGCTTATCAGTTTCCAGACGCGCCAAATGTTCTTTTGCCTTTCCGTCGGAGACATCAGTCTTTACTGCAGCATTGGGAATTAATCCCCCTAATTTTCCATGTTCTTTAGCTTTACCAAAGTAGTTGGTATATACATTTATCACATTAAAAGTATTATCATCTCGCATGCGATTATTCCAAGTAGTTTGTGCTTCGTCCCACATAGGCCGTTCGACTCCCAAAGCAATACAAATTTGTTCCTCTGTGCAGCCCTCTCCTATCTTAGCTGCACCGGCAGCATAATCCGCAATACTTATTCCATGTACAGCTTGCATATTTGGATCATTTGGATCTTCCGTAGCTGTATTAGATGTTTTCATCCCTGCAGATGCTGCACCGGCTTCAAATGCCCCTTGCATATCGCCATTCATATAAGCTTTCAATTGATCTTTATGTGCGTTTGCATCATGCCCATTTGGGATATCTTGTTGTTGCTGATCTTTCATCAAATCTTTTGCCATATCCTTTAGGTTTCCACCCAGGCTTTTAAAAAGTTTCTTAAACATAATTGTAAGATTTATAAGTTATACATGAATGGTATTACCATGCAATACCAAGTTTATTATAGTCATTCATCATTCTTTCATAAAAATTTTGATGTTGCTCGCTTAGCCCCGGAAGCAAATTATCCATTTCTTGAATCATTGCCTTTAAATAATCTTCATAAGCAGAAGCAGCCGCTTTTCTTCCTGATTGCGATCGCTCTTCAAGAAAATGCTCATACTGTTTTAAACATCTTGACGCTGCCAAGGGACGAGCGATATGCTCCATCATACGCGCCTTTGACCCGGGATCGAATGTATTTTGTGTATTACAAAATTCGCATGCGATATAGCTTGCCTGAAAATAGAATTTGTTAATGGTTAATTTTGCCCCGCATTGTTTACACACAAATTTTTCTATTGCCAATCTGTATGATTCCATAATGTCGGCATATTCTTGTTCAAGTTTTCGCTCTTCGACCTGTTCAAAAGCATGATTCATCATGGATACAATCTTTGCGTTCCAATCATTATATAATTGACTTAAGGCTATCATTTCCAGTCCTCGGGCATTCGGCATAACCTGTGTCTGAAAAGTTGTAGATCCTTTTTGGATTATTGAGGTAAACTGAGCAATTATTGCCCCTTTAAATTGCAGATAACTTCTTTTATATGGATCTTTATCAGCATCAGCTACCAGTTGTCCGGATATTTTTGCCTCTTCCATAATTTCACCTGCACGCGCCTCCATTTTTTTAAAAAAAGTTGTTGCTCTAGCGGTTATCGTGTTATTATCCATTTAAAATCTTTTTTTTGAACTGCATGTAACCCTAAGAATTTAGCGGGAGTTATCTTCTTTTTTAATATGAATACCATCCGTCAATTTCACCTTTATAAATTCATACCCGCAATAAGCACAATTTGTTAAGCCGTCCTGTTTCGCCCTGCCAGCCCCACATTGAGGACAACCTTTTACAGAATTATTGGCTTCTTTAACTTTAAATTCTTCACGTTTTTGTTCTAAAGCGAGTTGCTTGATACGTTCAACCAAGGAAATATTCTTTTCTGCCATAACTCACTTATATTCGCGACAATAGCTCAGATTTAAGGGTTTTATATTCCACCTCATCAATAAGGCCTTTTTCCAAAAAATCTTTTAATTGAAATAATTTACTGGCCAAATCATCTTTCACTGGAACCTGTTGTTCTTTTTGACCCATATTCATTCCATTCACTAACATTCCCATAGCTAAACCTTGCTGAGTACCCTGCTGTGCAGGATTACCATCCTTACTAATGGCTATAGCCGTATTGAACTGTTGGAATTTTTCCATATTATCTCCAAGCATATTCATACCTGTAACTTTATCATAATATTGCGTTACCTCTTCAGGAAGGGTAATTGAACTAACAGTAAACTGCGTAATTTCAATTCCGAAATCATCAAAGTAAGGTTTAATTAATGGTGTAATACGTGCATTCAGATCACTAAGATCCCGGCTACAATCCAAGAGTGGAATTCCAGTTTGTGCTAAAGCTTCGCCGAATCTAGGAGCAATAAAATCCCTTAACTGCTTCTCAAACTCATAAACGGTTAACTGAGCGTAAGTACCCGCATATTCCTTAAAAAATCGATTGATGTCAACAATCCGGATATTGTAACTTCCGAAAGCTCGTAAACGGACTTGACCAAATTGTGAGTCACGCAACATTACTGGTGCGGGAGTACCCCATTTCAGATTCACAAACTGCTTGACGGAGAAAAAATATACATCTGCTTTGAATGGACTTTCAAATCCATATTTCCATCCCTTAATGCGAGATATAATAGGTATGTTTTGAGTAGTAAGGGTAAAAGTTCCACTATTAAATATGTCGGCAATTTTACCTTCATTCATAAACATGGCCTTCTGACTGTCGCGGACAATTAATTTAGCACCATTTTTAATTTCACGGTCCCCGTCTTCAATTTTCCACATCATGACATTCGGGTCATGTTCAATCCATTCTATAATTTCTATAAATGGTAATTTAGATGTTGCTGATCCCATACTGTTCAAGTTTTATTTTTTAAGTCAATTGAATTGACTCTTTATAAAACTACGCCTGTAATGAAAAATCAGTATGAAACAAGCGACTACAAAGTGACTATAACAAAAATAAAAAGCTGAATATCAATCAAATAAATCACAATCAAAGATCTTGCAAATAGCGATCAAGATCAACTTCTTTATCCAATTTAAGCTTTTGTTTGATCCTATATTTACTTACACGGACACTTTTGGGTTCTATATGAAATGCTGCACTAATTTCCTTTGTAGATAAATGTAAATGTATATAGGCACAGTGTTTTAGTTCAAGTGAACTAAGTCTATCTTCAGATTGATCTTTAAGTTTCTGAAAAAAATCAGGATGTATATTTTTGAATTCTTTAGCTGATTTTTCAACAACTTCTTCGAGTCTCATCTCTTCTTTAAGCATACGATCTATATAACCGATATTATCACTCGTTTCAAGGTCTTTAAGTTTTTCCCTAAGTTGTAGGAGCAATCTATTTTTCCTTTCTATTTGCAAAGAATCCGCCATGGCTTCTTTTTGCATTTGATCCATCTGTACATTCAAAAGTTTTTGCTCTGTAAGCAACCGAGCTCGTTCCTCTTTCTCTACTTTTAGCTGTAATTCAGATTGCTTTTTCATATCTTCTTTCTGTTGCTGCAATCTAAGATTTCGCTCCTTTTCCAAGCGATGTTTATTTTTGAATGAACTTCGAAGAAGAAACATAGAAAGAATAAGTAATAAACAAAGTCCACCCAATAAAAACAGCTGAATGCGTCTGTTTTGAGCTTTTAACTTGCTTTCATGTATATCATTAAGTAGTCTTTTATTTTCATATTGCACTTCAAGCTTACGAGTTTGCATCATCTCGGCCTCGTCAAATATTTTTTGATTGTATTCCTCTTTCTTTTTCTGAAAAAATAAAGCTCTTTCATAATTACCTTTTTTAGCGTGTAAATCACTTAAGCCCTGAGCTATATTTTGTAATGTATAATACGAGGGATCTTTTACTTCCTGTAAATGGATATAAGAGTTCATAAGATAGCTTTCGGCTAATTGAGTATTCCCCTGCATAGAAGCAACCTCTGCCATAAGACCATCAACATTCCCCATTATATCATAATTTTTATCAAATGGTTCATAAACCTGTCTGGCAATATTTGCATAAAACAAAATACTATCTTGTAAATAAGCCCCTTTTTCATACTGAAAAAAATAGTTAGCCATATTAATATTTGAGATAGCATAAGTACGAATAGCAACTTCTTTTGGATTCTCCTGATAAACCTGCATAGATTGCTTTAAATAATACTGCATACTATCTAGATACTTAGCCTCTTTCGATGCTCTGTAACGAAATTCCATTACGATCGAATAGGCACTGTATGCATTAGCAAGCATTTCCTCATCTTGAGCCAACTTTGCCTTTTCAATACAGAGTGACGCGTATTTACTTGTTAATTTTAAGTCATCCCAACGCGAATAAACTCCATATAAAATATAATATGAACGAGCTTCTAATAAATAGTCTTTATTGTTTTTCAGAATAGCTAACGCCTTTTGAGCATTTTCGACTGCCAGTTCCCCAATATCAAAGTAATTAAAATAAACTGCCTGACTTACAAAAGCATTGGCCTTAATAATTGGCTCTTCAATACTATTGGCTAATTTCAGATTTTCATCCGCATAATATTTAGCACTATCATATTCTCCGACAACGAGATAATGCTTGCTAAGATCCGTATTTAACTTAGATTCCAAGATATTATCATGATGTAAATCAAGAGAATGTTGTGCCTCTTTTAGTAATTTAATATGCGTATCGTAATCAGATTTAAGGCGCGAATAATAAGCTTCCTCCAAAAGAGATTCTACACTCTTATTTTGAGCATAACTGAAAAATAAAATAAAACCAAAAAAAAGGCTCAAGTAAATCTTTATTTTTTTCATTAGCAATTTTGAAATCATGGATTTCATTTAATGATATAAAACGTAATTCTAAATATATCGTTTTTTCACGAATTCAACTTTTTCAAAGGCCTTGAACTAGTAGTATTGGGTATAAAAGGAATAAAGAAACTGTTCGAATGATCCATGTGATTTGATATCAGAAGTAGGGTTATTGAGGCAAATAAAAAACCATGAATCTGGCAATTCATGGTTTTTTATTTCAACTCTATTTAATGTTCATTTTTCTTTCTGATGAGTTCGTAAATTCTATATATCATCCAAATGCTAATAATACTTAAAATAACAACAATATATCCAATGGTCGAATAATGTTCGATTGGACTACTTGGTGTCTTCTGTACGACAATCATCCCGGCTACATAGGCTGCGATTCCTCCTGCTACCTGCTGTAAAGAAGAATTCATACTCATAAATGCGCCGCGATCTTTCGTGTCCGGAACTGCACTTATTAAGGCTGTAGAAGGTGTCATTCGACTTAGAATTCCCATTAATAATAAGATATTTAAAATCACCACCACAAAAAACGGAACCGGACTCATATTAGTATAAACAACAACCATAACCATCATCCATATTACAGCTATGGTAAAAATCTTTCGTTTATCATACTGATCACTTAATTTACCAACTGTCGGCATGATAATTAAAGAAGAAATTCCGGATATCATAAATAAAATTGGCAACTGATCATGCTGAACGTTCAGATTATTAACAGCATATACTGTACTAAAGGGCATCATCATAAATCCACCCACTGACAATAAGGAGGTCGCTAAAAATCCCATTCGATAATTCTTTCTCGATATTGTATTCCACAGATGTTTCAATGCAGATTCTCGTTTTTGTAGCCCTAAGTGACCAATTATAGGTTTAAGCTTAAATGCAATCAAAATAGCAATGCAGGAGGCTAAAACAACAATAGCAAGAAATGCATGCTGCCAGCCCCAATTATCACCGATATATAATCCTATTGGAATTCCTAAAACCTGACTTGCTCCAAACCCCATTTGGATAAATCCCATTACTCTACCGCGTTGCTGCAAAGTAAATACATCTGTTACGATAGCCAATGATATAGAACCTATTACACCTCCAAAAAGTCCGGTAACAATACGTGCTACGACCAACATATTGTAACTATTGGCTAGTCCACAAAACAACGTTCCAATGATGAAACCGGTGTAAAAAAACAAGAGTAATTTCTTTCGATCAAACCGATCGGCAAACCCCGCTGTTAGTAGCCCCGAAGCTCCAGCACTAAATGCATAAGCGGATACTACTACTCCAAATTGGGAGGGTGTAAGATTAATCGATTTCATCAAAATGTCCCCCATCGGAGCCATAATCATAAAATCTAAAATTACCGTAAACTGCGTAACGGCTAGGATGAAAATAACTAGCTTTTGATAGGCACTCAGACTTGAAATCTCTTTCTTTATTTCTTCCATATATTTTATTCCAACCTCAATGATATAACACTAATAACTAATTAAAAAGTCAGGGCTCATCATATGGAATAAATTAATCAACGATTTTATCGTCATAGTTAGTATGATTTTTATATTCTATTTCTTCTCCCGACATCTCAGTAATGGTTTCTTTTATCATAATACTCATACTGTTTAATGCTAAATCATTAGGCTCTTTACCAAATGGTTCTTCAATCTCATCTGCAATTGCTTCAAAAGCAACAAACGTATAAGCTATAAACACAACAATAAAAGGGGTAAACCAACTTAAACTATCCACTAAACCAAAGGGTAATAAAAAACAATAAATGTAAACTGTACGGTGGAGTAATACTTGATAACTATAAGGTATTGGAGTCGAATGGATTCTTTCGCAACCGCCTAATACATCAGAAAGTTTATCAAAATTCTGATCAAAATTAGCTTGTTGTATACTATCAATCCGACCAGATTCCTTTTGCTTTCCCACCCATTGAGCTAACAACTTTAAAATGACAGCAGGTTTATATTTAGCTTTTGAAACCAATTGATAGTCAATTTCAAATAGATGACTCCTTAAATCATTACTTGAATCTGTACCTCTCAATTGGTGATTCAAAGCATAGGTAAAAGCAATCAATAGATTTACGAATTCATTTACAGATGGTTTATCGATTTTGTTGCTTATGCTTAATGCCTGTCGTGTTAAAGATCTGCAGATATTTAACAAAGCTCCCCATAGCTTTCTTCCTTCCCAGAATCGTTCATAACTTGCATTATTCCGAAAACCAAGAAAAAGCGCTAAAACAAAACCAAATAATGTAAATGGAGCTGGGTTTAAAGGCACTTTATAAGAAAATAAAGTACCATGAAAATTAACAACAGCAACGGATAAAATAAATAAAAGAATTAGTCGAGGCAGAACCCGTGGAAGTACTGAGCCCTGCCAGATAAATAACATTCTAAACCAATTCTCCTTCTTGCGTATAATCATCGATTAAAACAGGATCTACCCCCTGATCTTTTTTTATGATTGCAAAGGTAGTGTTTAATTCAATATTAGCTTCTAATCAAATTAATTATATCTTTTTGAATAATACTAATCCTGTGATAAGATCCAAGTAACCATTTCATTAACATCCTCTTCTTTTAATCCCGGATGTGCTGCCATAGCAACCTCACCCCATACGCCACTTCCGCCATTTATAATTTTCTTTACGAGTATGGCATGTGCATCCTCATTATCCTTATAATGCTTAGCCACTTCTTTATACGAAGGTCCAACAGATTTTTTATCCAAGGCATGACATGATTTACAATCTGAATTAGCAATAAGGCTCTCTCCTTTAGGCATCGATCCTTCCTGATGACCTATTGGCCCTACTACTCCCCCGTTTCCAGAGCCAGCATTATTTCCATCTTTAACACCTGAATTAGGATTATAATCAATTCGTGTGATACCAGCATCCGGATTCTGACTAAACCAGCCACTACCATATTCTAAAATATAAAATCTACCATCAGGTCCTACCTCCATATCAATAGGGTTTGCTAACTTCATATTTGGCACGAAGGCTTCCATTTTATCAAAATCACCATTGGGAAGCATAGTTACAGCTTTTATCCAACCGCGAATCCAATCATATATAAATAATTTTCCTTCATAATAATCTGGGTATCGAGTTTCTTTCGGAAATAGGTCCGTATAATAAATAGGTCCTGCCATTGCGTTACGACCACCGGAACCTACCTGCGGAAAGTCTGGCGATTCAGCATAAGGATACCAGATAAATGCAGGGTTAGCCTCCGGCAATTCTCTTAAACCCGTGTTATTCCTTGAATCATTAATTGGTTTTTTAGGATCGTATGCCGGACCACTTTCTCCGGTTTCATAATTATACGGATGGTATGCATAGTTGTTTCCTACGAAATATGGCCAACCAAAGAAACCAGCTTTTCTAGCTTGATTGACTTCATCATACCCCCTCGGTCCTCTACCTACAGAATCTTGGTTTGCATCAGGCCCAACCTCTCCCCAATAAAGAAATCCATTTTTCTTATCAATGGATATCCTATAAGGATTTCTATTTCCCATTACATATATTTCCGGTTTTGTATTTTCCTGACCTTTTTTAAATAAATTTCCTTCAGGAATATCATAAGTACCATCTTCTTTAACAATAATCCTCAAAATTTTCCCTCTTAAATCATTTGTATTTCCGGATGAACGCTGTGCATCATATTGCTCATGTCCAGGTCTGGTATCCCGCGGAGAGAAACTATTACTTACATATTTCTGACCAGGTTCGTCGAAAGGTGTTGAGTTATCACCTGTAGAAACAAAAAGGGTTCTGTCTTTCCCAAAAGCTAAAGAACCACCGGTATGACAGCAAATATTACGCTGCGAATAAAACTGAAGTACAACCTTCTCTGAAGCCATATCCAGTTTATTGTCCTTAAATACAAATCTTGATAGTCTATTGACCGAGGTATCTTTAGGACTATAAAATGCATATATATAATTATTCTTTTCGAAGTCAGGGTCAATCGTTAATCCCATAAAACCTTCTTCTGCATTTACATTTGGCACTTCAGTTTTATGATAAACATCCAAAAGTCCCACTTGGGTAAGTGTTTTTGTTTCCTGATTAAAAAGCATTAATTCGCCCCGACGTTGTGCAATTAATATTTCCAAATTAGGTAAAATTGCCATTTCAGTTGGTTCAAAAAACTCGCCTACAGCCATCGTTTCTTTAGAAAATCCACTTTCAGCAGGAACTTGTTTAGTCTTAGCTTTTTTATAATCTAATACATAATTATCTCCAATAGCATATTCAATACCTCCTAATAGATGTTTTAAAAATTTAGGATCCGAATAATCTTCATCTTGATGTCCCAAGCCTGTATAAAAAGCTCTACCTCCGTCAAACTCATGATACCAGGAAACAGGTGTTTCTTGAATTTCTGTAGGATTATTAAAAACTTCCTTATTCACGGTCATCAATACATGAATAGGTTCATATAATTTTTTATAAGTATACCACTCATCGGTATGTTCCCAACTTTCGTCTAATCCTTTTGTAGCTGGGTGCTTTTTATCCACAATACTGAGTTGTCCTTTAGCTATTACAGGATCGGAAGAGAAATATCCGCCCACTAATCTACCATACCAGCCCCAATCAATTTCTGATTCAGCAGCAGAATGAACCCCCACAAAGCCGCCCCCGGATTGAATGTATCGTTCAAAATCTGCCTCTTGATAATTATTTAAAACATCTCCGGAGGTGTTTAAAAAGACAACTGCGGAATAATTTTTTAAAGAATCTTCTACAAAGAACGCTGCATTTGAAGTAGTATCGACATCAAAGTTATTTTCTAAACCCAGTTTCTGTATAGCAGCATTGCCCTTCTCAATTGAATTATGATGAAATCCGGACGTCTTACTAAATACTAAAATTCGCGGTTTTTCTGAACGTTTTTGCTGACAAGAACTAGCAATTACGACTAGAACCAACAGAAAATAAAATTTGGATAAATAAGTTTTAATCATATTCTAAGTTTATTTTTTTAGATGTTTAGGTTTTTTGCTAATCTGTTTTAGCAAGAGTTAGCACTTATTATAAAAGTAAATATGCAATTATAATTTCACTCTCACACACTACTTATCAAAAAAATTACATCATCCGTCAGAACCAAACAATCCAACTAAATAAAATATGAATGAATAAATGAGTGAAATAAATGATCCAACAAAGAGGATCAGCTTTTATTTAACCGGGAATGCTAAAGGAATTCAAGCTTTTAGAGATAAGCTGATCAATAATGGTTTCAGCAATAAACAGATACAGACCTATCCTTACTGGGCAGAAGGAAAAATTGGTCTTTAAAACAAAAAGGCAAAAATCTCTGTTCTGATTTTTGCCTTTTTGTTTACTTTTTTATCCCAGGAAATTCATCCAATCTGAATTACTCTCGTAGTCAACAATTGGATTTGCTGTATTTTTACTTCCTAGTTGACCATGGAACATACTTAGATCCATCAGAATATGTTGACGGGTAATATCTATTAACTGTTCATTGAATCCATTCATCTCCAGAACAAGTTGGAAACTGATAACACGAGCAATCATTCTACCTAAAGTAACTAAATCCCGTTGATTTAATCCTGTCTCCAGATTAAAGTTCAGTTGAGACTGAAAATAAGTAGCACTCAAATTAGTTCGCTTATATATCTTTAAGAATTCTAACAAATTAGATTCTTTTGATTTACGCATCAGTTTAATTACTCCTTCTGCAATTTGAGAATATAACATCTCATTCGATCCCTCAAATATTTGGAAAGGTCTGCTATCTACAACAGATCTTCCGGCGATATGATCCAATCGATAACCATTTGCTCCTGCTAATTGTAAGCTAATCTGTGCAGATTCTTGCATTAAATCGGTCACTAAGGCTTTCAATGTATTTGCCTCAACACTTAATGACGATAGATCATGCTCAATGCCGCTATTTTCAACGCTAAATGCACACATCCCCGAACAAATCGTATAAGCTGCCTGAATCCTTGATAGCTGATATTTAACCGCATCAAGATTTAATAAAGGATTCCCTCCAACTATACGAGTTTGACAATGTTGTAATGACTCATCTAACAGACGTTTAATAAATCCCATTCCCATACCTGGAAATTGTAACCTGCTTCTGTGAAGCATGTCCAGCATTAATTTAATACCCGTGCTTTCAGGTGTTAATTTCTGATCCTCCGGAACGACAACATCTATTGCATTCACCCCATAAGGAATTGCATATAAACCAAGGTTATTATATCGTTCAACCATTGGAATATGCTGCGCAGGGTTATTGTTATCAGTAACAAAGAAGTCTATATCTCTTGTTAATTCCCCAGTTGGTGTAAATTTACGGGCAGTCACTAACCAGAAATCGGCAGCACCGCTCAAACCTTGCCAATGTTTTTCTCCTTTAATTCTATAAGAATTTTCCTCTTGGTTGTAGCCGGTTTTCATATTCAGCGCATCACTTCCATACGCTTTTTCGGTAATCATTAAACCACCCATTGCATTATTTTCAAGAAACTGCTTGAATACGCGATCTTGAACACTAAAATTACCATACTTCGCCAAAGGTTCTAAGAACAAAGCGATATTGATACCGAATGTCAGTGATAATGCCAATGACTCATAGGACGCAGCGGAGAGAACGCCTAAACATTCTTTTACTGATACCCCCCGACCACCATGCACCGTAGGAATAGCAACCGACAAAGGTTGTTTATTCATAATTTTTGAAAGGAATTCTGCTGGAAAATCACGATTCAAGCTCATTGAATTATAATCAGACTCCTCCCTAAATAAAGTATATAAATGTTTTTTGAAAGATGATAAGTAGCTGTTAAAATCTACCTGCTCTATTACTCCACTCATTGTTGTCTAAATTTCTTTTTTAACGAAAATTATTAAGGCTTATACTTATCCCCCCTTATTGGATAATTTTATCCATGAGTATTTTCATAAGCTCCAATTGTAAAATTAAGACGATATATATAGAAATACTAGGCAGAATAGGATAATAAATAGGACAAATCGTGCATCATTGTTAAATTCTGTTATTTAACAGTCTTACGATATTCAGTTGGGGAAATTCCTACAATCTTTTTAAATAATCTGGTAAAATAAGAAGGATCATCAAATTCCAATTCATAAGCAATTGTAGCAACACTTTTATTTGTCTCCAGTAATAATAATTGACTATGAATGATTGCGACCTCCATAATTAACTGTTTAGATGACTTCTTAAAAACTGTTGAAACACATCTATTTAAATAATTTAAAGACACTGCCAATTTATCAGCATAAAAATTAACGGTCTTTTCTTTATTAAAGTGCAAATGAATTAATTGTTTAAAAGCAAACGCGATTTCCTGTCTTCTGGCTAAAGATTTATTGGCATGAGATATTTTAATAATCTTTAGAATAAAGGTCTTAAAAATACTCTCATAATATTCTTTATAAGGAGATTCTGTGTGTATTTCTTTATGTAATAAATCAAGTAAGCTCTTTAATTCTTCATTGTCAGATTCATTCAGATTAATTAAGGGAGAAATGGTAAAAATATTGAGAATCTCCTGTTCCCGAAACATGGAGGTCATTGCTTGTTCTTTTATTAATACACAATACCCTTGAGCAGACTTGTCAACGGAATCTATTGCCGCTAACTGACCATAATTAGAAATCAGGACTGCTGGTGCTTCTACCATAAAGGTTGTGGAGCCGACCTGCTGCTTAAAATGCCCCTCCGTAATATGAATAAGCAAATTATATCCGAAGAAAATAGGTGGTATAGGTGTTTTAAGATACGGAGCAATATCATGTAATGGAAAAATTTTGATAGGAGTTTGTATATAGGTCAGGTGTTTAAGACTCCCCCCCATAAACTTAGCAACAAACTCATCAGCATTGATTTTATTTTTTTCCATAGATCTTACTCTTACCTCAACTCATCGGATAACCTTCGAATCATAACAAATCTACCAAAATTTAATAAGTGAAAAAACAGGAATTTACATTTCCTGTTTCTCGTATCTCACCCGTATCTTACCCAATTAAAACCCGTTAAAAAACGAGTAAATATCGGATGAGAAATGGCAAAAATTTATTGCTGTTTTTAATGAGAATATGAGATAGAAGGTTGGTAGATTCGTGCAAAAAGTTTGGAATTGATATCGCAATTAATCCCAGCTGTTAATTAAATGGTTTTCCTTCTTTTAAAAGTTCCTTTTTAATCCCCTCAAGGACATCTGACAGGTAGATATATTTTTTACTTTTATTCCCTTGAAGTTTCTGTATAGCTTTAAGGCTGGAATAATGTACAACGTTCACAATAGAACCACCGGGGATTATATAATTTTTGACCAATTCAGGTATGTCAATGGATTCTTGGTTCTCATTTACAAATAGGACATCCTCAGGAAATGCTAGTTTCCATATTTTTGCCCGATCATCTGCTTCCGGGATCGTAAATTTTAAGATTACATTAAATCTACGCATAAACGCATCATCAATGTTATTCTTCATATTAGTGGCCAGAATGACCATCCCATTGTAGTCCTTGGGGTTGCTACCTTTGAGTGAAGACAGCTTTAAGAAATAATAAGATTAAATTTGTTACCAGATGGCAAGAGTATTTGAAGAGTCATTTAAGAAAATGGCAGTAGAATTATCCTATTTAAAGGGTTCAGTTTTAGAAGCAGCAAGAGAATTAAACATTGATGCAAGTAGGTTAAGTAAATGGCGCATGGATCCACGTTTCAACGGAGGCCCTATCCTTCCAAAGAATGATAAGCTAAGCCCAGAAGAACAAGAGCTTCGAGAACT
>JBEBRZ010000078.1:0-16337 GCA_040394615.1 Sphingobacterium mizutaii | reverse complement strand
TGCAGGTTATTTTACTTATACTCTTAGGAAGTAACCTATCCAAAGCACAAATAAAAAACGGAGGATTTGAGGAGCAAAATTCATCAGGACAACTTCTCAGCTGGGGACTTAATAATCAAGACTCTGCCAATAATAAATTGCAACTATCCTCAGATAAATATCAAGGTGAGGCTAGTCTATTCTTTGAAAAGAATCAACCTCAGGCGATGCTTATGGCAAGTACACGGATTCCAATAGAAACTCCGGGAAAAGCAAAACTTAAAATTACAGCCTTTGCTAAAACAAATACGGAACAGTTAATTTCTAACTTTTACCTACAGACATTTGATAAAGATAACAAGCGAATAGGTGGAGATGGTTCTTCCATAAATTTAGCCCCCGATAAAAAAGGAGAATGGCAAAAGGTTGATTTCTCTATTATCATTTCTCCGGAGATTAAAACCGGTATACTTTTTATCAATCTCGGCGGCAAAGGTGATCTTTTTATAGATGATCTAAAAACAGAATGGGTAACAGAAAAAGCATCTCCCGAAATACAAACTTTTGCAGAAGAAGCATTAAACATCGTAAAGACAAATAGTATTGTAAGTGATAGTATAGATTGGGGTAAAGTACAAGATGAACTATCGCTGATTTGTTTAGGATTAAAAAAGGAATCCGATGAGGCTGAAATTACGAATTACTTAATTTCGGAACTGAGAATGGCGGGAGATAATCACAGTTTTTATATGTCTCCTTCTCAATTTAAATCTTATACAGGTACGCCCGTTAATAAAAACAACACAACATTTCCGACCCCATCCGGATATATGTTAAAAGATCAGATCGCCTATGTAAATGTTCCTTCTTTCGGATCAACTTTTCCCGAAAGTGTTCAAGAGTTTGCAGATAGTCTTAATAACATTGTTCTTAAATTACAGGCACAGCACCCAAAAGGATGGATTATTGATCTCAGCGAAAATACAGGAGGAAATATGCATCCGATGATTGCTGGGTTAAATGCCCTTATCATAGATGGTACAGCTATTACCTTCAGTAATAAAACAAAAGACTCTCCGCTACATTCAGAACTTGGGAAGTTTGGATCGATTACCCTTACCCAAAAACCAAAATCCCGTGTAGAGGAAAAGATAGCAGTATTAATCGGACCAAAAACAGCAAGTAGTGGTGAAATGACTTTAATAACACTATTAGGAATGCCTAATGTAAGAACCTTTGGCAGTCCTACTGCCGGGTTTACAACAGCTAATAGTTTTATTAACCTTTCTAATGCTGGAGCGTTTTCATTAGCCACAAGCTTATGTAAGGATCGAAAAGGAAATTTATATCAGGGAAAGATAGAACCTCAGAAACGAGTGGATTCGAACATAAAAGAGGATGTCCAAACCACAGCAATAAATTGGATTTTAGAATAAAAAAATGAGCAGTTCCTTTAAGCGGGAACTGCTCATTTATTCTAAGCCATTGCTTTACTCCGGATTCTCTGCTGTAGATTCTCTTGACAAGGTAACCTCATCAGGAGCATTCTCTAAATACTTATCAAGCTCAAATAATGACTCGTCCGTAGCCCTGTCACCACCTGCAATTTTCAACTTATCAATTAATTGAAGTGCTAATTTTTCTTCTTCAATTTGCTCTTTTACAAACCACTGTGCAAAGTTCCAGGTCGCCCAATCTTTTTCCTCCATTGATTGATTTACTAAACCATAAATGGCATTTGTATTATCGACTTCATGTTCAAAGACCATATTAAAACATTCTGAGATCGTGGATGGCAATTTCTTAGGTGCTGCCACAGCTTCAACTTTTGGGGTTCCTCCCCTTTCCAGAATATACATCATCACCTTTATCATGTGGTTTCTTTCCTCCTGAGCATGACGGAATAAAAAGTTTGCAACTCCACCGTAACCTTTCGTATCCGCCCAAATTCCCAGAGAAAGATAAATCTGTGATGCCTGATTCTCTTTTGTCATTTGTTTAATCAGCGATTCCTCCATCGCCTTTGAAAGTCTGTTGGTATCCATAATATTTCTCTTTTCTTAAAGAACACTTTATTTCTTGCTTTGTTTCCATAACCGGTGCTTTACATTTACACTTTTAGGTTGTAAATTTGAAATAGGCTATTAGTAAACAATACCACAATTCAACTGTTCTTTTTATAACTCAATAAATTATATGGCGTTTTTAGACTATTATAAAGTATTAGGCTTAGACAAGTCGGCAAGTCAAGATGATATCAAAAAAGCATACCGAAAGTTAGCCCGTAAATATCACCCCGACTTAAATCCTAACGATGAAAGTGCAAAGAAAAAATTCCAGGAGATAAATGAAGCAAATGAGGTACTGACTGATCCCGAAAAAAGGAAGAAGTATGACCAGTACGGGGAAAACTGGAGGCACGGAGAAGAATATGCAAAAGCGCAACAACAATATGGTCGTTCAGGGTCAGGCAGTGGTGCTACAGGGCAGAACCCTTTTGAAGGATTTGATTTCAACTATAGTGGCAACTACGATACAGGCGAGTATTCGGACTTCTTTGAGGATTTATTCGGCTCCCGTTTTGGAGGCGGCAGGACGTCCGGTAAACGAGGAAGCTATAGAGGACAGGATTATGAAACAGTCTTAGATTTAACTCTATTACAAGCTTCTCAAACCCATAAACAAACCTTCACGGTTAATGGTAAAAATATTCGAATTACTGTACCTGCAGGTGTGGAAGATGGACAAAAAATCCGATTAAAGGGCCAAGGGGGTGATGGTGTTAACGGTGGACCTAAGGGGGATTTATTTATTAGCTTCTCCATAAAACCGGATCCTAGATTTGTACGAAAAGGAAATAATCTTTACACGCAGATAGAGATTGATCTTCCTACAGCATTATTGGGTGGGGAAACCATCGTTGATACCTTAACTGGTAAAATTAACGTTAAGATCAAACCGGAAACTCAAAACGGTGCTAAAGTACGCCTGAAAGGAAAAGGGTTCCCGATTTATAAGAAAGATGGAGAATTCGGAGATTTATATGCCGAAATTACGGTAAAGCTTCCTACTCATCTTACAGAGGATCAAAAGAAAATAATTCAACAATTAGCTGATTCATTAAAATAAGCCATGGAAAAGACATTATTTAGCGTAATTGACATCTGCAAAACCAATAATATAGAACGAACTTTTATTCAGGAACTTCAAAACAATGGATTGATTGAAATTATCGTTCAGGAAGAGCAGGAATTCATAGAAGAAGAGCAAGTTGTATATGTAGAACGTTTTTCTACCTGGCATTATGAATTAGAACTCAATATCCAGGGGATCGAAATAGTTAGCAACTTAATAGACAAAATAGAAGAATTGCAAAGAGAACTGCGAGAGATTAAGCGGAAATAATATAAATACAGATTACGGACAAGGATTAATGATGCTAATCAATCTTAATTCATTTGTTAATGATCTGTTTTATTATTCGACCTTAAAATCTTCTTTCGACAGCAATTCATTCTTTTCTGAATAATATTCTATAACATATTGATTTGGACAAAGCATAATTTTAAGTGATCCTTTGTCTCCTTTTTTCATCAATTTAAAAAAGTTAATGGTTTTATTAGCTCCATAAATATCATATATCTTTAAAAAGACCGTTTTATGCTTCTTCAATAAGTCATATCTAGGCTCCAAAACCCAATCTTTCCTTTCTGGTATTTCGCAATCAAAAATTTGCCAAATCGAATTATACTTTTGTTCTTCCTGCAGTTCGAAGGCATTTATTTTCGCTAAATAATCAAACTTATCTAATGGATTTCCCTTTTGTTCAATAGGTAAAGCATAATATAGAAGACTCAAACTTCCTTTCCGTCCATACGGAAAATATACATGTCGAATAGCTAAGCCTTCAGCTTGATATGATTTCTCAAAATATTCTGCCTTCTTATATTCTTTTTTTTCAAAGCCTTCAGTAGAGAACCTTCTTCCTTTATGTTTCACCGCAATCATATTATACATCGGCTGATTATCAGGAACTACTGTAAATAAAATTTTATCTCCCTTTTTATTCAACCCCGCAACAGCCATCATACGAGTATCCAAAGGGAATAGACTTTGTGTCCTAAGGCCTGTGTTCCCTGTGTCTCTGGGTTGGAAGGATCTATATACCCAAACATTCACTCCTTCTTTTGGATTGAAATATTTATCTACCTCTCCAAAGAAGTAACCTTCTTTAACAAATCGCTGTGTCTGGCAAGAGCTAAGAAATAGAATTCCTAATAGAGCCTTTATCAGGCTTCTAAAAAAAATACTCATAAATTGATTTTTATTGAGAAATCAGCCTCAGAATCAATAACCTCTGTTATTCTTGAGTACCGTTTTCAGGTTTAAAGGTAAAGCGTACCGAACATTGACAGGTTTACCATCTTTAATTCCAGGTTTCCATTTCAGCTCATTTTTGCTAGCTTCTACAACTCGAATCAACTCCTCAGCAGTACCGAATCCAGGATCTTCTAACACCTTTATATCAGAAAGCTCACCCGTCTTTTTCACAACAAAAGATATCTTCACGATCCCTTTTACTTTCGCTTGCTGCGCTTCTCTTGGATATTGGTAGTTTGCGCTTATATATTCACGAAACCTATTAATTCCTGCCTCCGGTTCCGGCTTACTGTCTAATTTTGTTGATTGTGCAAATCCATTGCTGGATAAAATGGAAAGAAATGCGATTAAAAGAATGATTAAAAAATTGGATTTCATATTATGTTCATTAATTTATTAAACTCAAATATAAAACCCAATCTTTTAGCCCTTATAAATTAAATATTAAACAATTATTAATAAATGATATTTACTTTCGTGACAAATCTAATCTAATCGGCAAACTATATCTGACAGCCACTTTTTGGCCATTCACTATTCCCGGCATCCAGTTTTTGTTATTTTTCATTACAGTCTTCAATGCATTCACAGCTGCCTGATCAATTCCGTAACCTAAAGCTGATACAACCTTAATATCTTCAACTTGGCCCCTTGCAGTTATAATAAATTGTAATTCAGTTTTACCTTCTACACCTGCATCAATTGCTGCTTGTGGATATACTATTGCTTGAGCTACTTCTTTCCGAAATTTATTTAGACCTCCTCGGTAGTCAGGAAGAATCTCTACTTTTCCATATTCATAAACTTGATTATCGGCTTTTGCTTCTGTTACTTTTGGCTCAGGAAAATTGATTTTTTCCTCTTTTTCCACCTCTTCAATCACTTTTCCCTCCGCAGGTATTGAATCCTGAACCGGTACAGAAACTGGATTTTCTTCCGTTGTAATTTCAGTAACTGATTTTTCCTCTTTATTACCTGATTTACAATTTATGGTCAACCCTAATATGATCAATGCCATAGGTACTATGGAGAGATAAAATATTCTGTTCCTTGATTTTGATTTATCTTTAAATATCATTTTAATTCTTTCTTTTAATAATGATTTATTGGAAAACTCATGGCTTAATTGAGCCGGATTAACTTTCATCGCATAAGCAACTAAAAGCTCAGCATAGGCAACCCTATCTTCAGAAAAATGCTCATCAACAATACATTCATGTTGAAATTTCAATTCATCTCTTATCAAAATAAACACCGGATTAAACCAATTAAATACCCTGATAACTTCCACAAATATGAGATCATAACTATGACCTTGCTTTCTATGGACCATTTCATGCTGTAAGATGATATCTGAATGATTCCCAACCTCCTCTACTTTTATTTTCCCGAAGAATGAATAACTTCCTTTATTATTTCTAGTTCTATTATCGATCAGACTATAAACTCTGTAAGCGAGCCAAGCGATTGTTAAAACAACACCAATCCAATATCCTAGAAATAGTCCATTCTGAGAGAACCATGATGGCCCTTGTCCAATGTTTACTGTTGCATCCGTCTTGACTTGAGCAGTATGGAGAGTTAAATCCAATACCGGTAATTGTACCTGAATGATTTCGGGCATCCGTACGTCCATATACAATACAAGCGGCAATAAATAAGCAATAAAAATAATGCTCAATAAATACCAACGATTCAAACTGAAGAATGTCAATTTCTTAAATCCAAATCTGTAGATTAGGAATAAGAATAGCAGTGCTAAATTCGATATCAATAGATAGTTCATAAGATTCAATTTATTGCTTATGTTTTTTGATAAGGCTCATGATTTCGTCCAAATCTTGAACATCAAGCTTCTTTTCTTCTAAAAAAAAGGAAAGCATCGAGCTCGCCGAACCCTCAAAATATCCTTGCAAAAGTTTTCCTGTTATTAATTTCTTGTATTCTTCTTTACTAATTTTTGGAAAATAGCGATGGCTCTTCCCAAATGATTCATGATCCACAAAACCCTTGGTTTCGAGTATCCTTACAATTGTTGATACTGTATTATAAGCTGGCTTTGGTTCGGGTAGCTTATCGATGATATCCTTTACAAATCCGGCATCCATATCCCATAAGCTTTGCATAATCTGCTCCTCAGCCTTAGTTAGTTCTTTTAACTCGTTCATTATTCTGTTATTATTAAAAAGACAATATTGCCTATAATCGATTATAAATCTAAGATATAACTAAAGAGTTAGTTTTACAACTAAATAGTTAGTTACATCTCAATAAGACATACAAATAACTGATTAAAAGCAATTTAATTTTAAAAACAATTTGTAAAAAGTATCAAATTCTGTTTAAGAATTTGAATTACGGCTTATATTTCCATTGACGGTCACTCTTCTTTGTAGCTTGTTTTTTCTTGCGATCTAAGCGAGCAAGAACAACAGATTTAGGCGTTTTTGTTGGGATCCTTGCCTTATCTACTTTCAATGCATCATCGATAAAATTCAAAAATCGTTCAATCACTATTTCCTTATTTCTCAATTGACTTCTATCTATACTTGAATCTAGTTGAAATAGTCCTTCCTTAGAAATTCGATTCGCCAACCTTTCTTCGATCAGGGTTTTCTGCTCATCAGTAAAAACAGCAGAATCTTTAAGATTCCAATTCAACATCACCTTGGATGCTACCTTATTTACATTCTGACCACCTTTACCCCCGGAACGGGAAGTTTTAAAGCTCAACTCCTGTATTAACAATTCTCTATTTACATGCATTTGTAATAAAAATACTATTTTTTCCAATCTGCTGATAATTTTGCATGACTATTATAAAACCATCCTTATATTTAAACAACGAAAACAAAACGTATGAAAATAGGCATAGTATGTTACCCAACCTTTGGAGGCAGTGGAGTAGTGGCGACAGAATTAGGAAAGGCATTGGCCAATAATGGTCACCAGGTCCATTTTATCACCTATAGTCAACCGGCTCGTTTAGACTTCTTCTCAGAGAATCTCTACTACCATGAGGTTGCTATCAATCAATACCCGTTATTTGATTTCCCACCTTATGAAACCGCACTCGCTAGTAAATTAGTCGATGTAGTACGTTTTGAGGGATTAGACCTTCTACATGTACATTATGCAATTCCTCATGCCTCTGTGGCATTTATGGCAAAACAAATCCTTCATACCTATGGCATTGATATTCCAGTCGTAACTACTTTGCATGGAACCGATATTACCTTAGTCGGTAAGGATAATAGTTTTAGTCCGGTGGTTACTTTTTCCATTAATCAATCAGACGGCGTTACGACTGTTTCGGAAAACTTAAAAGAGCAAACCCTCAGTTATTTTGATATTACAAATGACATTCAGGTAATTCCAAATTTTATTGATCTGCATCGATTCCAAAATAAAAACCACGAGCATTTCAAAAAAGCTATTGCTCCGAATCAGGAACGCATTATCGTACATACTTCCAATTTTAGAAAGGTAAAGCGTGTAGAGGATGTGGTAAAAATCTTTTATAAAGTCACCCAACAGGTTCCCAGTAAGTTATTAATGGTAGGTGATGGCCCTGAGCGTAGAAATGCAGAAGAGCTTGCCCGCGAACTTAATATCTCCGATAGTGTCCGTTTCTTAGGAAAACAAGATGCCATTGAAGAAATTTTATCCGTTGCCGATTTGTTTCTAATGCCTTCAGGATCCGAGAGTTTTGGGTTGGCAGCCTTAGAAGCTATGGCGTGCAAAGTACCAGTTGTATCTTCGAATACTGGTGGTCTACCGGAACTTAATAAAGACGGGTTCAGCGGATTCTTAAGCGAAGTTGGAGATATTGACGATATGGCTAAGAATGCCGTCTATATTTTAGAAGATTGTAAACGATTGAATGAATTTAAAGAAAATGCATTAATTAGAGCAAAAGACTTTGAACTGAGTAAAATCGTACCTGACTATGAAAATTTTTACACTCAAGTAATTGAAAAGGTAAAAAAAGGAAATAATTCTAATTAATCGCAAGCAAAAAGTCATATATTTGGCTTTTGGAACTACTCCAAAAGTCAAATATGAAATACAAACGCATCCTACTTAAACTTAGTGGCGAAGCTTTAATGGGCGAGCAAAGCTACGGTATCGACATTAATCGTGTTCAACAATACGCACAAGACATTCAGGAACTTCATAGCTTAGGCATGGAAATCGCCATCGTAATCGGTGGTGGCAACATCTATCGTGGCTTAAGCGCTGAGAAAGCCGGCATGGACCGCGTACAAGCGGATTACATGGGAATGTTAGCAACTGTAATCAATTCTATGGCATTACAAGACGCTTTAGAAAAAGAAGGCATGAAAACTCGTCTCTTAACAGCTATCAAAATGGAACAAATCTGCGAACCTTTCATACGCAGACGTGCTGTTCGCCATTTAGAAAAAGGCCGTATCGTAATCTTTGGTGCCGGTACAGGTAATCCTTATTTTACGACAGACACCGCAGCTTCATTACGTGCTATCGAAATCAATGCTGACGCTGTGCTAAAAGGAACTCGTGTAGATGGTATCTATACTGCAGATCCGGAGAAAGATCCTAATGCAAAGAAATTCGATCATATTTCCTTCACCGATGTCTATGAAAAAGGACTGAATGTAATGGATATGACCGCATTCACGCTTTGTCAAGAAAACAACCTACCTATTATCGTTTTTGACATGAATAAACCTGGCAATTTAATGAAATTAGCCAATGGTGAACATGTCGGAACTGTGGTTAGTTAATTAATTAAAGCAAATAATATATCAAGATATGAACGAATTCATTTCACTTCAACTGGACGACTGTAAAGATGGTATGACGAAAGCCGTAACACATACGGAATCTGAATTAACTAAAATTCGTGCAGGGAAAGCAAGCCCTGGTATGCTTGATGGAATTTATGTTGATTACTATGGCACACCAACACCTCTAGCTCAGGTAAGCAACGTAAATACCCCGGATGCAAGAACCATCGTTATACAACCTTGGGAAAAAAGCCTTCTTTCTGCTATTGAAAAGGCTATAATGGACTCCAATATAGGATTGAACCCTCAAAATGACGGTTCTATTATCCGTCTGGCTGTCCCTCCTCTTACTGAAGAACGTCGTCGTGATTTAGTAAAAAAGGTGAAAGAAGAAACTGAAAAAGGTCGCGTAGCAATCCGTAACATCCGTAAAGAAAGCAACGAAGCTATCAAGAAATTGAAGAATGACGGTGCTTCTGAAGACGAGATTAAAGTTGGAGAAGCAGAAGTTCAAAAACTTACAGATACGTACATCTTAAAAGTCGATCAATTAGCAGAACTCAAAGAAAAAGATATAATGACTGTGTAAGTCCATATCTTTTAAAGAATAGTTAAAGGGGATTCTTTTTAAAAAAGAATCCCTTTTTTTTAAAAATTTACCTATATTCATTTAATCAAATTAATCCTGCATGACACAGTCAAGAAGAAACTTCCTTAGGTTGGCAAGCCTGGGCTTAGTCGGGGGTCTTGTTGCTCCTCATTTGATTTCTTGCGATAGCATAAACAAAAAATCAGGTTCCCCCTTAAATAACATAGGTCTTCAATTATTTACACTCCGAGATCTCCTCGACCAAAATCCTCAAGAAGTATTAAAATCTGTCGCCAAAATAGGTTATACACACGTAGAAACCTATGGTGCTGACCCCAATACTGGTACTTTCTGGGGAGTCTCTGTTGATGAACTTAAAAAGATCCTAAATGATAACGATCTGAAAACGCATAGCGGACACTACGATCTGGGAAAGTACTTAGACAAAGACAGTACTGATAAAGAGAATATTGAGAAGTATATTGAAATTGCACATAACCTGGGACAGGAATATATTATCGCCCCTGTTCCACCAATGCACAAATTGAATAAACTCGATCAATCCGACTATCAGTACATCGCCGAACAGCTAAATAAAGCCGGAGAAATGTCAAAAAAAGCCGGTATTACAATGGGATATCACAACCATTTCTGGGAATTCAAAGAATTTGGCAACGGAACAAAAGGTTTGGATATTCTCCTTGCCTTTACCGAACCCGACTTAGTATCCTTTGAATTAGATATGTTTTGGATAAATAAGGCTGGAGAAAGACCGCAGTCTTATTTCGAAAAATATCCGGGACGCTTCCCTATGTGGCATATCAAAGACATGGATCGCGCATTCTCTACCCCATTGGAGCAAAATAAATTTGATCCTAAAACAGGTAAAAGAGATACCTTGGATTTCATGGAAACAATGAAAAGCATAAAATATACTGAGGTAGGATCCGGAAGCATTGACTTTATCAATCTGTCACAATTTGCAAATGAGAGCGGTTTAAAATACGCTTTTGTAGAACAAGATGAAATTTATACTCCAGATAAGTACGCAAGTATTAAAAAGAGTCTAGATTATATGCACAAGAATTTTAAATAATAAAAGAAAGGCGGAAAATTAAATTTTCCGCCTTTCTTTTATCATCTGAGATTAAAATCTCAATCTTTCTACTTCTTCTGCACTCTCTTCCACCTTTTCCCTCAACTCACTCTTAAATTCCTGAATTCGACTTACCAACCCCTCATCACTGGTTGCTAGAATCTGAGCAGCTAAGATACCTGCATTTTTAGCCGCATTTAAGGCTACTGTAGCAACGGGGATACCATTTGGCATCTGTAAGATAGATAACACAGAATCCCATCCATCTATTGAATTAGACGACTTAACAGGTACACCGATAACCGGTAAATGGGTTATTGATGCAACCATACCCGGAAGATGCGCTGCACCACCGGCGCCTGCGATGATTACCTTAATACCTCTTCCTGCCGCTTGCTCAGCAAAGTCAAACATACGTTTTGGTGTGCGATGTGCTGAAACGATACTCAATTCAAAATCAACACCTAAATATTTTAAAACCTCTATGGCATCCTGCATTACCGGTAAGTCTGACTTACTTCCCATAATAACAGATACTTTTGCATTTTCCATAAATTCCTTTTATTATTAAGCTATTACTTTTATCAATTCCTGAACTTTACGTGCATTCTCAATGGCAGTAGCACGATCTTGATTTACAATCGTAACGTGTCCCATCTTACGAAAAGGTTTAGTATACTTCTTCCCATATAAATGCACATAAACCCCCTCTATACCCAAAGCTTCTTCGATGCCCTCATATTTTGCCAGACCTTCATACCCTGCTTCACCTAATAGGTTAACCATGATCGCATTAGCACGCGAGCCCGTATCACCTAGCGGCAAATTAAAAATTGATCTCAAATGTTGCCCAAACTGTGAAGTATAATTTCCCTCAATCGTTTGGTGACCAGAATTATGTGGCCTTGGAGCCAATTCATTAACTAAGATCTCTCCATCTTTAGTTAAGAACATCTCCACGGCTAAAACACCTACAATCTGAAGGTCATTCGCAATCTTCATCGCAATACTTTCTGCCTTCGATTGAATATCAAAGGAATAGGTAGAAGGTGAGATAAGAAACTCAACCAAGTTTGCTTGCGGATTGAATTCCATTTCAACCATTGGAAAGGTTGCCATATCACCTTTATCATTCCTTGCTACCATGACAGCAATTTCCTTTTCAAAATCCACCAGCTCCTCAACAATAGTCGGAGCATCAAATGCATTCTCGAAATCAACTTCAGAATTGATTTTTTTCACCCCTTTACCATCATATCCGTCTTTCCGTAGTTTTTGAATATAAGGCAGCGTAATTTGACAATGCTGTAATCCTTCCTTATTCGAAATAAATTGAAAAGCAGACGTAGGAATATCATTTTGTTTAAAGAATTGCTTTTGTAATCCTTTATCCTGAATCAAACGAATAACACGAGATTGAGGATAAACAAGTACCCCCTCTTCTTCCAAAGCTTCTAATGCATCCACATTAACTTTTTCAATCTCTATTGTGATCATGTCTAACTCTTTGCCAAAATTATAAACTGTATCATAATCAGCAAGAGAACCAACTTCAAACTGATTACAAAGACGTTTACAAGGGGCGTTTGGATCGGGATCCAAAACATGAACACTTACATTAAAGTTTATTGCTTCCTGAATAAGCATACGACCTAATTGACCGCCACCTAAAATCCCCAGGCGCAAATCACCATAAAAATCTTTAGCCATATATTATTTTATTGCTCTACTGCCATCGGGAAAATATCCCCTTTCAGTAAAGACTGTTCTTCTATTTTTTTCTGTAATTCCAAAAATGCACCGATTAGTGCTTCTGGTCTGGGTGGACATCCCTGAACATATACATCTACCGGAATGATTTTATCAACCCCTTTGACCACATGATAACCATGTTGCCAATAAGGACCACCACAATTGGAACATGAACCCATCGAAATAACGTATTTCGGATCAGGCATCTGTTCATATAATTTCTTGATTCTGGAGGCCATTTTAAAGGTCACTGTACCCGCAATAATCATCACATCGGACTGCCTTGGTGAAGGACGCGGAAAAACACCTAAACGGTCCAGATCGTAGGTCGCAGCCATCGCTCCCATCATCTCAATCGCACAACATGCAATACCAAAACTGATCGGCCACATGGAAGATAATCGAGCCCAATTTAAAAGGTCATCCATCTTCGCAATAATAACACCATTATTTTGTTGCAATTGTTGGTCTAAACTCATGATTCTGAACTAGGTTTCTTAAACTTCGGCTTAAATCCCATTTTTACAGGTGAGGCAGCCTTCTCCGCTAATTCCTCTTTAATATCCTGCTCTTTATAATCCTTTATGCTATACTCCTTTGCATTTAACTGATCGTATGCGCTAGCAGGAATAGCAACAGGCACACCAGGACGCTGATGTGTTGGTTTTATCCAACTGATATCTCCACTCTTCCAAACATATAACAGACCAATGATTAAAATCCCTAAGAAAATTCCCATTTCAATTAAAGTAAACCAACCCCATCGGTGGTCAACAGCAATAAAATCGGCATTCCCAAATACAGTAGCCCATGGAAAAATAAAGATCAGTTCCACATCAAAAAGAAGAAAGATCAATGCAATTACATAAAAACGTGGATTAAATTGTACCCAAGATGTTCCTGTGGTCTCTTCACCGCATTCATAAGTACTTAATTTGATAGGATTAGGGTTCTTTGGAGAAAGCACGCGAGCTAAGAGTATGGTGGCACTTACCAATACAATGCCAATGATAGCCATTAAGAGTATCTTACCATATTCCGATATCTGCCCGGGGTCGTCCATATTGCAAAATTAACAATAAATTCTATTCCTTTTATAGGTTTTTAGTTTTCATGCCAAAACGATGATCACTAATATACAAAAGTACATCTCAATCGTCAACAATCAAGACCTTGAAAAATAAAAATTAAGAACCAATTGATAAACAGAAAGAGGTTGCAGGAATGCTGCAACCTCTTTCTGTTATATTTAAACTGTAAACCATTACTACTAGAAAGGTTTTCCAGGCATTTTCGGCATATTACGCATCATCTTCGCTGCCATTCCAGGATTCGACATCTGCTTCATCACTTTTCGCATATCCGAGAACTGCTTCATCAATTTGTTTACCTCATTGATATCTGTTCCGGAGCCATTGGCAATACGAATTCTTCTTTTCGGATCAATAACATCCGGATTCTCACGCTCATAAGGAGTCATCGAATCAATGATAGCCTCAATCGGTTTAAAAGCATCATCATCAATCTCTACATCTTTAATTGCTTTACCTACTCCAGGAATCATCCCCATCAAATCTTTCATGTTACCCATTTTTTTGATTTGTTGGATCTGCGATTTAAAGTCGTTAAAATCAAATTTATTCTTACGAATTTTCTTTTGTAATTCCGCTGCTTGCTTTTCGTCAAATTGTTGCTGAGCGCGTTCAACTAAGGAAACAACGTCACCCATACCCAAAATACGGGAAGCCATACGATCTGGGTGGAATACATCCAATGCTTCCATTTTCTCGCCCGTACCGATAAACTTAATAGGCTTATTAACTACGGATTTAATAGAAAGAGCAGCACCACCACGAGTATCACCATCTAACTTGGTTAATACAACACCTGTAAAGTCTAATCGATCGTTGAAAGTCTTAGCTGTATTTACCGCATCCTGACCTGTCATAGAGTCAACTACAAAAAGGATCTCATGTGGTTGTGTAGCGTCTTTTACGGCAGTAATTTCCTTCATCAACGCTTCATCTATTGCTAAACGACCCGCCGTATCGATGATAACGATATTCTGTCCGTTACGTTTCGCTTCTTCAACACCGGCAACAGCAATACCAATCGGATCGGTAGATTCTCTATCAACGTATACCGGAACACCAACCTGTTGTCCCAACACCTCTAATTGATCGATCGCCGCAGGACGGTAAACGTCGCCAGCAACCAATAAAGGTTTCTTACCTTTTGATGCTTTTAAATAATTAGCAAGTTTTCCTGAGAATGTCGTTTTACCGGCACCATTCAGGCCGGCTATCAAAATAACAGTAGGGTTTTTACTCGTTTCCAATTCGGTTACCGAGCCTCCCATCAATTCTGTCAACTCATCACTCATGATCTTAGTCAACAACTGCCCCGGAGAAATGCTCGTTAACACATTTTCACCTAAAGCCTTTTGCTTAACATCATCCGTAAACGTCTTGGCAGTTTTGTAATTCACATCGGCATCTAACAATGCCTTGCGAATTTCCTTCATCGTTTCCGCAACGTTAATCTCTGTAATATTACCCTGTCCCTTTAATACTTTAAAGGCTCTGTCTAATTTATCCTGTAAATTTGAAAACATCTTTTAACTTACTATGAATCAATATTTTGTTTTGCCTTCAGCAATAAGCCAAAAACATACGTTAAACACTTAATTTTACTTAATCCTACAAATATAGCTTTTTGCTTTTTAATTTGACTTTGAACTGTGATTAAAATCATTTAACGCAGCGCTCGATGTCACAACGAAAGAAAAGCCCGAATTCTTCAATCCGGGCTTTTCTTATATTCCTTAAACTTAGTCTCTTCTTCCGAAAAGTATAGAAGCATAATACAATAGCGTAACCAAAGCGGCTAGAGCAGCTACTACATAGGTCATCGCAGCCCATTTCAACGCATCTTTAGCACCATCGTGTTCTTCCGTGTTATAAGTAACATTGGAAGTATTTAACCATGCTAAAGCACGGTTTGACGCATCAAACTCTACCGGTAAGGTGATAAAGGCAAAAAGGGTAGTTAAAAACAAAGCGCCAACACCAATAGCCAATACAATAGGATTCTGACTATAAGCCATCATGATCAATCCAATCACCAATACCCAAGTAGTTAAACGAGAAGCTACACTAACGATAGGTACCATGGCAGAGCGAAACTGCAACCATGAATAAGCATTAGCATGTTGAACGGCGTGTCCACATTCGTGAGCTGCCACGGCTGCCGCAGCTACCGAACGCCCATGATAAACATCAGGACTTAAGTTCACTGTTCTGTTAGCAGGATTATAATGGTCTGTCAATTGTCCTTCTACTGATATCACCTGCACATCATTGATTCCGTTTTCATTCAACATCTTTTGTGCAATCTCTGCACCGGAAAGACCTGAGGACAATGGCATCTCTGAATACTTCTTAAATTTACTCTTAAATCTAAACTGAACTATCCAGCTTACGAGCATAATTGCAATAAAAATAATCCAATACATATCTTTTCTTTCTTAGTTTCTATTTAATACACAAACACTATCAAAACTAATTCCAATAGGGTTTATTTCCACAAAGAAAGAAAAAAATACCGCTAATACAAGCTAGATTAGAGATTAATTGACAAAGTGACAGAAAGCTTACCTAAACCAAAGAAAAATGATGATCGATAAATATGTAATATTGCGCCCAAACATCCCCTTTTGGATAAAATATTACCCGGAAATTTTTGAAAGTTTTACTCGGATCTTCCCCGTTAC
>JBEBRZ010000077.1:0-16505 GCA_040394615.1 Sphingobacterium mizutaii | reverse complement strand
AAACCTTCTCCCATCCAGGAAAAAGCCATTCCTGTATTACTGACTGGTAACGACGATTTTGTCGGATTAGCCCAAACAGGTACAGGGAAGACAGCGGCATTTGGTCTTCCACTTTTAGAACAACTAGACTTTTCATCAAAACAACCTCAAGCATTGGTTCTATGTCCAACGCGTGAGCTATGTTTGCAAATCGCAAGAGACCTAGAAAAATTTGCCAAGTACATCGATAACGTACATGTGGTTGCCGTTTATGGCGGTGCCAATATCGGTGATCAATTACGCCAGATTCGTCGTGGTGTTCAAATCGTAGTTGCCACTCCAGGTAGGATGTTGGATATCATTGGCCGTAATGCCATTGACTTCTCTAATGTTCGCTATGTAGTGCTTGACGAAGCTGACGAAATGTTGAACATGGGATTCCAAGAGGATATTAACAACATCCTTTCTGAAACTCCAGACAACAAAAAAACTTGGTTGTTTTCTGCAACCATGCCTAGAGAAGTGCGCCGTATCGCTCAAAAGTACATGACTGACCCTCAAGAGTTAACAGTAGGTACAAAAAATACGGGTAATGCAAATATTGAACACCAATATTTCATGATTAAAGCAAAAGATAAATACGCTGCTTTTAAACGTATTGTCGACTTTTATCCTGATATCTTTGGTATCGTATTTTGTCGTACTAAAATTGAAACCCAAGAAATTGCTGAAGCTTTAATCAAAGACGGCTATAATGCTGACTCTTTACACGGAGATTTATCTCAACAACAACGTGATAAGGTGATGAAGCGTTACCGTGAGCGTAACTTGCAATTACTAATCGCAACAGATGTTGCTGCTCGTGGTATCGATGTTAATGATGTAACTCACGTTATTAACTATTCTTTACCTGATGAGACTGAAAACTATACTCACCGTTCAGGTCGTACTGCTCGTGCTGGTAAAACCGGTATTTCAATCTCATTAATTAATGTGAAAGAAATGAGTAAAATTCGTCATATCGAAAAGATTATCGGTAAGGAATTTATACGCATGCAGGTACCTCAAGGAACTGAAGTTTGTGAAAAACAATTATTATCTATTGTTAACAAAGTTCACAATGTGGAAGTTCATGAGGAACAGATCAATAACTTCTTGCCACAGATTCTTGAAAGCCTTCAAGATCTAAGCAAAGAAGATATCATCAAAAGATTTGCATCTTTAGAATTTAACAGATTCTTAAATTATTACCAAGATGCACCTGATCTTAACATGGAGGCACGTGAAGCAAGAGGCGAACGTTCTGATCGTGGAGATAGATCGGAGCGTCGTTCAGGATCTAAGGGATATACTCGTTTGTTTATGAACTTAGGTTCAGTTGATGAATTCAGTCGTGGAGACATGCTTTCTTTCATCTGTAATAAAGGTAAAATTTCCGGAAAATCTGTTGGTAAAATTGATCTTAAGGGTGTCTTCACTTTCTTCGAAGTACTTGATGCTGATGTTGAAAGTGTATTCCAAGGATTCAAAGGAGTTGATTTCAACGGAAGAGACGTCCGTATCGAAGTTTCAGGCGATAGACCTTCTTCAGACAGAGGTGGAAGACGCCGTCCTTCTGGGGGTGGTGGTGACCGCAGAGATAGAGGCGGAGAAAGAAGCTCCCGTTATGGCGGCTCAGGCCGTGGAAAAGATCGCTCTGGATCCAGCTCAGAATCTGGCTTCCGCGATTTCTCAGGAAAACGTAGAGACAGAGAATCTAAAAGTAGATATTAATAAAAGAGAGAAGCTTCACAAATGTGAAGCTTCTCTCTTTTATAGCAGTTTTAAATTCGTTGTTAATAACAACTACCTGCTAAAAAACAATGTTTATAATAAAGAAGGACTAATAAATTAATATTAGTCCTTCTTTATTATAATCTTTTTCTAAACTGTTTAAGTTGCTCTCTTCTTGAACGCCGTAGACGAGAATATTTAACGGGATAATGTCTCTTCTTAGTGATATTATTAAACACTAAAGCGACCAATAATAATATCAATGCACCTGTAAAAACCGGGGCTATTACATACACATATCCCAGTTCGGAAATTTTAGCACTTCCATTCACTGCAATTAATGCTGTAGCACCACCCGGTGGGTGTAAACTTCGAGTTACCTGCATTCCAACAATAGACATAGCAACAGCCAACGGGGCTGTCAACCAAATAACATCTGGCAATAATTTCCCAATTGTAACGCCTATAAATGCCGAAACAACATGACCACCAATTAAATTTCTAGGTTGTGCCAATGGGCTTTGAATAGCCCCATATACTAATACAGCCGAAGCACCGAAAGAGCCTATGAGAAAAATATTTTCCAATCTCGGCAGATGAATAGACTGAAATAAAGCGATTAGACCTATTCCAACAAAGGCTCCTATAAATGACCAGAAGTGCTCTTTAAAATCAACCAGTGTCTCACGGTACATAACATACCTATAAACTCGAAATTGTCGATTAAGCGATTTTCTAAATTTCCCTTCCAAGGTTAAGAAATATTACGCTGTCGTACAGCCTCATAAATTACAACTGCCGCAGATACGGATACATTTAAAGATTCAATTTCTCCAAACATAGGTATTTTAGCAAGTTTATCAGAAATACGAATCAAATCATCAGAAACCCCCACATCCTCTGCTCCCATGATTACACAACATGGAACTTTATAATCAACATCATAAATTGAGTCTTTCGTTTTCTCAGTACTTACTACTAACTGAATTCCCGACTCAATTAAGTAGCGTCCTACTTTTGACAAAGAATCTTGTCTACAAACTGGTATTTTATACAAGGCTCCAGCTGATGTTTTTATAGAATCTGGATTAATTTCTGCAGAACCTTTTTTCGGCACAATGATAGCATGCACACCGGCACACTCAGCAGTACGAGCAATTGCCCCCATATTACGAACATCTGTAATTCCATCTAACATCAATAACAAAGGAGTTTCCCCTTTTTCGTAGATCGTGGGTAATAGATCCTCGATATCTTGATATACAATTGGTGAAATTACGGCTATAATCCCCTGATGGTTTTTTCGGGTAATACGATTTAATTTTTCAATCGGAACTTGTTGATATGCAATGTTATGCTCTTTGGCAAGTGCTTTAAACTCAGCAAATAAAGGACCAGATAAACCACGCTGTACAAATAAAGATTCTAATTCTTTCCCACTATCAATAGCTTCCATGACAGCACGAATTCCAAAGACCATCTGATTCATTTCGCGTTTTTCGGATTTATCCCGACGTTGAAAATTTTGCATGTTATTTTAAATATGAAAAAGAAGGTAAGTCCCTCTTAAATAATTCGTACAAAGGTAGAAAAGAAAATGATTAGCTTAGACCCAAATCGAATGTTTTTCGTAATTCTTCTAACAAAGGATTCTTTGCTAGCATAGCTTGATATTTCTCTTGAGAAGTATATGGCTTCCTCTCTTTTGTTTTCTCAACCATTACCCCTTCAAGGTCTAAAGAAAAATTTCTTAATTGAACTCTCAGGTAATTCAACATATCGATCTTCCCAAGTTTAAGTTCATCCATCTGCACACCGTTTTCAACTTCCACCTTTATCCTTGTCCCTTCAAGAACAGGTGTACCTGAACTCATAATAGTATATAACGTAATTTTATTCTCCTTTTTTAATTTTTCGGCAAATTCATTCCATTTGTTCAAAAAAGAATTTTGAGTTACCTCATTAAATTCACTCCCTTCTACAAGCTCCTTTTCTTCATCCCCCTCACTAACCTTATCATTATAAATGGTATTAAGGTTGGGTAAAGCAACTGATGTTTTTATATTCCCCCAACCTTTTGTTGGAAGCTTATGGGAGACTGATTGATCATTTGATTTTTGAATCGAGGGGACAGTTGACTTTGGCTCCGGGGCCGGGACTGACACTTCTGACACTTTAGGAATAGGGTTTGAAACAGAAGAAACATCAGCCTTCTCCGGATTAATTCGCTCTTGTTTTACTACTGTATTTGGTTCAGGGAGTTTTTTTTTTATTTCAGCTAAAGCTGGTAAACCTTCATTTCCTAATTGTATCGCGCTAGCTATATGGCACATCTTGAGTAAGGCGAGCTCCACTTGCAAACGTTGATTTTTACTGGTTCGGTAATTTACCTCACATTGATTGCTAATATTTAAAGCAGAAAGTAGCAAACCACTGGATAGCCTTTGAGATTGTTCCAAATAACGCTTCTTAACATTTTCGCTAACCTCTAACAATTTTAATGTGCTAGGTTCTTTCGTCACCAACAGATTCCTAATATGTGTCGATAAGCCGGAAATAAAATGCCCCCCATCAAAACCATTATTTAAAACCTTGTCAAAAATCAACAATGTATTAGCTGCATCTTGTTTGGATATACTATCCATTAATTGGAAGTAATAATCATAATCCAGAATATTCAGATTATTGATAACAGCCTCGTATGTAAGATTTTTATTTGAAAAACTAACAATCTGATCAAACATAGAAAGAGCATCTCGTAACCCTCCATCTGCTTTTTGAGCAATCACGTGTAATCCATCTTGTTCATAGATTATCCCTTCCTTATCTGCAATAGAAGCTAAATGACCTGCCATATCTTGAACTTTTATTCGATTAAAATCAAAGATCTGACATCTGGAAAGAATGGTTGGAAGAATTTTATGTTTCTCTGTCGTTGCTAAAATAAAAATAGCATAAGAAGGTGGTTCCTCTAAAGTTTTCAGAAAGGCATTAAAGGCCTGTTGTGAAAGCATGTGAACCTCATCGATAATATAAATTTTATATTTTCCGGTTTGTGGGGGTATCCTCACCTGATCAATTAATGACCTAATATCATCTACGGAATTATTTGAAGCTGCGTCTAACTCATGAATGCTAAAAGAATTACCATTTTGAAAGGATTTACAGCTCTCACATTGCCCACAAGCTTCATTAGAGGCTGTAATGTTTTCGCAGTTTATTGTTTTTGCTAAGATCCGCGCACATGTTGTCTTTCCAACTCCACGAGGACCACAGAACAAGAATGCTTGTGCTAACTGATTGTTGCGAATAGCATTTTTAAGAGTACCCGTTATGTGTTGCTGGCCTACTACCGAATCAAATGTGATTGGTCTATATTTCCGCGCAGAAACAATAAAATTATCCATGCACGAAGATAAACAATTTCAAAGTTTAGCACAAGGGAATCCTCAAGAACAAACTATTTCTATTAATTATAATCCTCATTAAGGAAAACCATGGTTTTTCGAAGTATAATTGTAAAATTCTTAAGGAATTAAAAACAGTAATCATAAAAAAAACTGCTCAAGAGCAGCTTTTTTAAAAGAAATATTTAAAGTCTTACTTAGTAGTTTTTGGATCTTTATATATTACGTTCCAAAGTAAAGAGCCGATTATTGCACCCACTATAGGGGCAACCAGGAATAACCACAATTGAGAGAGCGCATTTCCACCGGCAAAAATAGCGGGTCCTAAACTTCGAGCAGGATTCACAGAGGTACCTGTAATAGGTATTGCTACCATATGGATCAATACTAGTGTTAATCCAATTGCTAAACCAGCCATTGTACTATTCCCTATTTTTGAGGTTGTAGCAAGAATGACAAATAAAAAAATTGCAGTCAACACTGTTTCAGTCAAAAAGGCAGCAGACACTCCGTATTCATTTTGATAACCAGCTCCCCATCCATTCGAACCGAATGCCCACTCTGAGGCGTTAAATCCTGAAAGTTGACCAGCTAAAATTGTCTTTAATACAAAAGCTCCAAAAATACCGCCTATTAACTGAGCCACAATGTACACAATAGCATCCCTCCCAGAAATTCTCCCTGACACCAATACCCCTATTGTTACTGCAGGATTAATATGGCAGCCTGATACGCCGCCAATAGCGTAGGCAAATACAGCCACAGACAAACCAAATGCTAAAGATATACCTAATAACCCCAAACCGGATGTTTGTGCTAAAGTATCCCCACCTGCAATTGCAGCAGCACCGCAGCCAAACAATACTAAACCAAAAGTTCCTATTAGTTCAGCAATAAATTTTGATGAAATTTTAGTTTCCATAATTTAAGTTTTAAATACAATTTAATAATTAAAATTATAATTGTCTTAATAAACTTATAAATAACTAAAAGTTAATTTTTGTAAAATAAAAAAGGCCGATATCACATCAGCCCTTCAATTGTTTTTACTAATAACCTTTAAATCACCAAACAATTTATTGAAACAAATTACTTGGCTCAAAGATACCTCTGGTTCTTAAAGTTTGTGTTAAGAGAAAATTAAAAAATAACTTTTATCTTATCTTGATTTTGCAGTGGCTAACATACGTACAACTTCATCAATTGTAGTACGACCAGCATCAACCATTTTCGCAGGTCCTGCGAAGTCAGGGTCAAATATAACCGTCTTGGATTTTTCTTTGTAATTATATGTCAACTTATAACGAGGCACTTTAGCATCAGAAGGTCTTAGAGACAGATCTGCGGTCATATCATTCGGTAAATTCCAAAATCCTAATTCCTGAGCTTTTCTGTGTAAGTACAATAAATCATCATTGCGAAGTTTAAGAGAATCTTTCACTAGCTCATTATCTTTTGTCAAATAGTTATATTCTTTTGTTTTTGAATTATAATGATTAAGCATAGAGTCCGGATATCCATAGGTAATTTCAATGGATTCAAAATCCGAAAAACGATAGGGTGCATTTTTCACCATTGCTGAATAATAATACACACAATAAATTAAAAATGGAGCTATAATACAGACCCCTAAGAAAATTCTTTTAGCTTTATCTGACATGATACTTTTTAAATGTGTACAAAAATAGGTATTTATAGGTATTTTATTAGCTTGTTTTGAGAATTAAGCTCAGTATCAGACATAGTATTGTCATAAATTAAATAGGGGCGCTAATATCGTAATTAACTTTTAGGTGTACCACTGCGTTTAAAGTATTTTGAATACCAACTATCATGCAAATTTGAAATAATAACTCCCTTACGTGTAGAAACATGTACAAATTTCCCATTATGAAGATATATTCCTACATGATCAATATTTCGTCCTCCAAATGAAAAGAAAACGAGATCTCCTTCTTTGAGCTGTCTTTCATATTTTCTCTTGATGTTGTCGGCCATATCTCTGGAAGTTCGAGGTAGATCAACACCATAAACTTTATTGTATAATAAACTCACAAAACCTGAACAATCGACACCTCTTCTATCCATCCCCCCCATTCTATGTGGTGTTCCCATCCATTCATCTATCAGATAGTAAAGATTTTTATTATCAAGCTCTTTTGTTTTGACGCCTAACAATTCTGCATAATTATCCAATTTATTCCCCGCATATTCTTTTCCTCTAGCATCACTGGCATCTGAAAGGGGTACCCCTTTTTTTATGTTTAAATTTCTTGAGGAATAGCTAGATGTGGTTTTTCGCTTTGCTCCACAAGATGTTAAAACCAGCGCTGCTAAAAGCATTACAAATATGCTATATCTTATTTTCATAGAATTCATTAATCAAAAGTATTTGGCATATGAACAAACAACCAAATTGATTTTTTCCACACATGTTACTTTCTTTTTCCTTAAACAAACACAATATAAGTTAAAATCTCAAATATTTAAGGAATCCACCATTAGTATGGTTACTGTTATTTTATTAACATTCTAAGTTTTTAATTGCCCATGTTTGTCTTTAAAATGTCAACAACAGGATAAGTCTAAAACAAGTAGCATTAATTTAAATTAGTTTTGCCAACATGAATAAAACCAAAGGCGCAATAGCCGTTTTTCTTGGCGCCGCCAGCTTCGGAATTCTCTCTACTTTTGTAAAAAAAGCATACGAACAAGGCTACAATCTAGGAGAAGTTACTGGAATACAAGCTCTTTTAGGAGCTATATTTTTATGGTTATTATGGCTAATAACCAAGAAAAAGAAAAAGGAAAAAAAAACATACAAATCCTTAACTCCAAGATGGAAAATCATCTTAAGTGGAATAAGCACAGGACTCGTCAGTATTTTATACTATAAATCTGTCGAATTACTGCCTGCCTCTTTAGCGATTGTTCTACTCATGCAATACATCTGGATTGGACAATTAATAGAATTAATATTTTTCAAAGTTAAACCTCAACTTAGTCAAATCGCAGTTATCATTTGTATACTAGGAGGCACAGTATTGGCCACTGGAATGCTGGAGGAACCCATTGATTCATTTTCTGTGGAAGGAATAGGTTATGGTTTACTGGCAGCCACAGCATATGCTGTTTTCATTATTGTAAATGGTAGAATTGCCAATGATTATCCTCCTGTGTATAAAAGTGCACTGATGATCACAGGCGCACTATTATTGGTCTTTATCACCCTTCATCCATGGAGTTTATTCACCCTCCAAACTTTTACGGATATTTTACCTTATGGAATTTTACTTTCTTTATTTGGTACCGTGGTTCCGCCTCTGTTATTTGCTTATGGGATGCCAAAAACCGGATATTCATTAGGATCTGTATTAAGTGCGGTAGAATTACCTGTCGCAGTCTGCATGTCGTATTTAGTATTATATGAATCAGTTAGTTGGTTAAAATGGGTTGGAATATTATTTATCCTCATAACTATTTTCTGGAAGAATAAATTGAAAACAATTAGCTAATTTTTAAAGTTTAAACCCTAAACTTGCATTTTACATACAGCAAATTGAGTTTTAGTTTGATAACCTATTACCAGAGCTTAACAAAAATCACTCTATGGAGAATTACCTTTATCTCGTTTTAATTACACTGGCTGCGCTTGCCATTATGGATTTAATGGTTGGAGTTAGTAACGATGCTGTAAATTTTTTAAACTCTGCAATAGGCTCCAAAGCGCTTCCATTTAAAAGTATAATGATTATTGCTAGCCTGGGGATATTATCAGGATCTATATTCTCAAGTGGTATGATGGAGATAGCCAGAAGCGGAATTTATGTTCCTGGAATGTTTTCCTTTAATGATGTAATTACCATTTTCTTAGCCGTCATGATAACAGATATTATTCTGTTGGATATTTTTAATTATTTCGGGTTACCCACTTCTACTACGGTATCCATTGTATTTGAATTGTTAGGCGCAGCACTTTGCTTAGCAATCTATAATATTTTTATCAAGAATGGTGAATGGTCTACGTTAGCATCTTATATTAACACCGAAAAAGCTTCCGAAATAGTCTATAGCATCCTCCTTTCTGTTCTTATATCTTTTTCAGTGGGAATGTTGGTTCAGTATATTGCCAGGCTACTATTCACCTTCCAATTTCAAAATAAACTAAAAACAATTGGCGTTTTCTTCGGTGGATTAGCGATGGCCTGTATTTCTTACTTTATTATTATCAAAGGACTAAAAGAGGTTACATTTATTAGCGAACCTGTTAAAATTTGGGTTCAAACTCATGATTTAACGCTTCTTGGTGGTTCTTTTATCCTTTTCACCATCCTAAGTTTTATCATTAGCTCATTAGGTTATAATATTCTAAAAGTTATCATAGGAGTCGGGACATTTGCTTTAGCCTTATCATTTGCAGGAAATGATTTAGTAAACTTTATTGGTGTACCAGTTGCAGCCGTTCAATCAGTAGAAATTTTCCAATCAGTTCCCGGAGCTAACTCTGACACATTTATGATGGACGCTTTGTCATCTAATGATATAGTTGCTCCTACCTGGATATTATTGAGTGCGGGAATAATTATGGTTATTACGTTGTGGACCTCTAAGAAAGCTAAAACAGTTATTGAAACTGAAATGAGTCTATCTAATCAATCCGATGGAGCTGAGAAATTTAAATCAAATTTTCTTTCCAGAAGCATTGTAAGAGTCTTTATCAAAATGGGTTCTTTTCTAAGCTACCTCATGCCCAGAACACTACAAACAAGATTGGATAAAAAATTTGAGAATCCCTTAATTAATCCCCAAAATAAGCGAAAGAAATCGAAAGATGAACCAATGTTTGATATGATTCGGGCATCAGTAAATTTAATGGTAGCTAGTAGCTTAATAGCCTTAGGGACATCTATGAAACTACCTCTTTCAACCACTTACGTTACTTTTATGGTTGCAATGGGTTCAGCATTTGCAGATCGGGCATGGGGAAGAGAAACTGCAGTATACCGTGTTTCCGGGGTATTTCATGTTATTGGTGGTTGGTTTGTAACAGCAGGCTGTGCTTTTGCAGGTGCTGCCATATTTGCCTTATTTCTCAAAATTGGAGGAATAGTAACCTTTGTCATTGCATTAATAGTTTTGGCTCTATTATTATATAGAAATGCTAAAAGCCATGACAAAAAAATTAAGGCAAAAGCGCTTCAAGAACTAAATTTGGAAAAGAGTGACATCATTGGTCTACAGCAAGTAATTGAAACAAGCGCACATCAAATCAGTGAGACTTTTTCAAAGACAAATCTTTTCCTGAAAGAGGCTATTGACGCTTTAATTAAAGAAGATTTGGACGTTTTGATACATAATAAAAAGTTGGTTAAAAAATTACAAAACGACCTCAATTCCACCAATAATTCGATGTATGACTTCATTCGAAATTTGGATGATAACTCTGTGAAAGGCAGTAGATACTATATTATTGCATTAGGATACTTACAAGATCTGGTAGAAAATGTAGCCGTAATTAATTCTAATGCTCTTTCTCACGTAGATAATAATCATAAAACATTACGTATCAGCCAAGCGAAAGATTTAAAATACGTGATGGAAAGAATTTCCTCTTGGTTCGCTCGAATAAATATGACTTATAAGCGTTTAGATTTTGCTAAAATAGATGAGATTATTAAGGATCGAGAAGATATCCAAGAGTACATCAATAAACTGTTGGATAAGCAAATAGATCGTATTCGAACCTCAGAAAACAGTCCAAAAAACAGTAGATTATATTTCTCTATATTATTAGAGACAAATGAACTAATCAGTTCGACTTTTAAACTGTTGAGGTTACATAAAGAATTCGATAGTTTTAGAAGAAGGAACGCTTAGAAATTTTGAGTATTCGTGAAAACCCAAACTTTTCTAAACATTTATTAATGAACCAAAATTTCTGGTAATTCTTCAATGTTCACATCTCCATTTTCAGAGATACCTAAAAATCTAACCGGTCTAACTTCGTTAACTAATAAGGGGTCATATTCAGTTCTAACTTTTACATAGTTTTTGGAGAAACCATGCATATAGCCATCTTTAATATCGCCTTCAAAAAGGACTTCATCAACTGTTCCTAATTGTGATTCATAGAACGCTCTCCTTTTCTTCTCTGAAAGAATATGGAGCATTTTGCTTCTGTCACTTCTTTGAGCACCAGGTACAGCTCCTTCCATTTGCGCAGCGATGGTATTTTCTCGTTCTGAATAAGTAAAAACATGTAAATAAGAAATATCCATCTCATTCAAGAAGTTATATGTATCAATAAAATCTTCTCGTGTTTCTCCTGGAAATCCAACGATAACATCAACACCAATACAACAGTTTGGCATTAAAGATTTAATTTTTGAAACACGTTCAGCATATAATTCACGCTTATACCTACGTCTCATTTGTGCAAGAACTTTGTTATTGCCGGATTGCAATGGCATATGAAAATGTGGAACAAAACGTTTAGACTGAGCAACGAATTCAATAATTTCATTTGTCAGTAAATTTGGTTCTATACTAGAAATTCGAATACGATCAATTCCTTCGACTTCATCCAGAGCCGTTACTAAATCTACGAAGCGATCTTGACGTCTCCCATCTCGGATTCCGTAATCTCCAATATTTACTCCTGTCAATACAATTTCTCTTACTCCGGAAGCGGCAATATCTTTGGCTTGCTGAACAATTTCTTCAATCTTACCGGAACGACTGGCACCACGTGCTAACGGAATTGTACAGAACGTACAAGAATAATCACATCCATCCTGAACTTTCAAAAAAGTACGAGTTCGATCTCCTATTGAAAATGCAGAAACAAATTGATTCGTATCTTCAATAGGTGCATTATGAATGATTGCTTTTTCACTCTTTGTTAAATCATTAATATGCTCTATTATATTGAACTTCTCTGCTGCTCCTAAAACCATGTCTACTCCTGGAATTTCTGAAATCTCCTTTGGCTTCAATTGTGCATAACATCCTACAATCGTAATATAAGCATTAGGAGAATGCTTCAGCGCCTCCTTTACAACTTTCCTACACTTCCGATCTGCATGATCTGTTACTGAACAAGTATTAATTACATAAACATCTGCCGCACTATTAAAAGGCGTCGTTTCATAACCCGCATCTTTAAAAATACGACCTATTGAGGATGTCTCTGAAAAATTCAACTTACACCCCAAAGTATAGAAAGCAACTTTTTTTCCCATGATATTTTGCAAAAATACACAAAATGCTGCAAAATGTTAGTTGTTGAAAAATTGTGATATTTTGATGATTTAAAAAAGGGTATATTCGTAGTTATTACAAAAAACGACAACAATTTATGAGACAGTATTTAGATTTACTCGAACACGTTTACAAAACCGGTGTTGAAAAAACAGACAGAACGGGAACAGGAACTAAAAGTGTATTCGGGTATCAAATGCGTTTCAATCTTAAGGATGGTTTCCCACTTGTTACAACAAAGAAACTTCATTTACGTTCAATCCTTCATGAGTTAATTTGGTTCTTAAAAGGAGAAACCAACATTCAATACTTGAAAGAAAATGGTGTTAGTATCTGGGATGAATGGGCAGATAAAGAAGGGAACCTTGGTCCGGTTTACGGCTCGCAATGGCGCTCATGGCCAACTCCTGATGGTCGCCATATTGATCAAATATCGCAAGTTATTCATCAACTAAAAAATTCCCCGGATTCCCGTAGAATTATTGTTTCAGCATGGAATGTAGCCGAAATCGAAAACATGGCCCTTCCACCTTGTCATGCTTTCTTTCAATTTTATGTTGCTCCAGCTCAACCCGAAATAGGAATATTAAAACCTCAGCTTTCCTGCCAATTGTACCAGCGAAGTGCAGATATTTTCTTAGGTGTTCCTTTCAACATCGCTTCGTATGCGTTATTGACTTTAATGGTAGCCCAAGTTTGTGATATGGAGGCCGCTGAATTTATTCATACCCTTGGAGATGCACACATTTATAGCAATCATTTTGAACAAACGGAGCTACAATTGAAACGTGATCCAAAGCCACTTCCCCAAATGAAAATTAACCCGGATGTGAAGGACATATTTGATTTCAAATTTGAAGACTTTGAATTACAAAATTATGAACATCACCCCCATATTAAAGCGCCTGTTGCCGTTTAACATTTTACAATTTAGCATATTATAAATGAGTAATCCTTCAGTTACATTAATTGTGGCGGCAGCCGAAAATAATGCAATAGGAAAAGGTAATAAGATGCCTTGGCATCTACCTAATGATTTTAAATACTTCAAGACCCAAACGATGAATCATTCTATTATCATGGGTAGAAAAACTTTTGAATCAATTGGTAAAGCTCTACCTGGCCGCAGAAACATTGTCATCAGCAGACAACCCTTGTTTAGTGCTGATGAGGTAGATGTTGCTAACAGTCTTCAGGATGTAATGAATTATTGTAGAGATGAAAATGAAATCTTCATAATTGGTGGCGCAGAAATTTATAAACAATCTATTGAACTAGCAGACAAAATTCTGTTGACGAGAGTTCATACAAAGATTCCTGACGCCGATGCTTATTTTCCAACCCTACTTGAATCCGAATGGGATTTAATTAGTCAAGAAAATCATTACAAAGATGAAAAGCACCAATACGATTATTCTTTCGAAATATATAAAAGAAAATAAGGGAAGCCATGTTTGGCTTCCTTTTTTATATTATTAAATATTATGAGCAATAGCAAAATACATTTTGAAATTTCTTTTACAGAACCTCAAGCACATTATGTGGAGCTAAATATGTTTATTGATGGTTTTGATCAAGATTTTTTAGATCTTAAAATGCCGGTCTGGACACCTGGGTCCTACCTTATCCGAGAATTCTCTAAAAACCTCGAGCAAATTACTGCTCAAGATAATAACGGAAATAATATCGCAATTGAGAAAAAAACTAAAAATACTTGGAGAATTAATAGTAAAGGTGCCTCTTTAAAAATAACCTATCGAATTTATTGCTTTGAGAAATCTGTACGAACCAATTTTGTGGATGCTCAACATGCATTTATCAGTCCTGCTGGCACATTTTTCTACATAGATGGTTATTTAGATCATCCCTCAACAGTTGAAGTAAAACTTCCTAAAATCTGGACCAAAATTTCAACTGGTCTTGCTCGATTAGAAGACAAAAAAAATATATTCTTTGCAGAAAATTTTGATATTCTTTTTGACTCACCTTTAGAAATTGGAAATCAGGATATCTGGCATTTCAATGCTGCCGGAATACCCCATGAATTTGCTATGGTAGGTTCTGCTTCGTATGATAAAGCACGTTTATCAAATGATATTACAAAAATCGTAGAGGTTGAAACCGCTATATGGGGTTCAAATCCAAACGATCGATACGTATTTATCACACATAATTACCAGAGCGCCCATGGTGGCCTTGAGCATTTAAACTCTACAGTTTTAGCAGCATCAAGATCTTCATATTCCAGTAACATGGGATACAACAATTTCTTAAGTCTTGTTGCTCATGAATACTTCCATTTATGGAATGTAAAGCGTTTAAGACCTGAAAATCTTGGTCCCTTCAATTACGAAGAAGAAAATTATACCAGTTTACTTTGGATGTTTGAAGGATTTACTGCTTATTATGATAATTTGATCACTAGAAGATGTGGGTTTAGAGATGAACAGGAATACCTAAACGAATTGGTTTCTGAATTTAATCTTGTGCTTAACAGAGCTGGTCATAAAATTCAATCGGTAGGTCTTTCTAGTTTTGACACTTGGATAAAGCAATATAGACCAGATGAAAATTCACAAAATGTAAGTATCTCTTATTATAACAAAGGTGCTATGCTTGCGACGATGATCGATATAAGTATTATTGCTAAAACTAATGGAAATAAACGCTTGGACGATGTACTAAGGGCTGCTTATAACCAATTCTACATTATAGAAAACAGAGGAATAACTGAAAAAGAATTCCAAACACTTGCCGAAGAAGTAAGTGGGGTCTCGCTAGATGAGATATTCGATGCCGTGTATACAACGGAGGAAATAGACTATAACGCTTACTTTAATCTTGTTGGTTATCAGTTTACTGACCTAAATATAAACTCAAAGACCACTAGTTTAGGGATTAAGGTTTCTCACCAAGATGGAAGAACAATTATTAAAAACATCGACAGAAATTCTGCAGCCTGGATAGACGGGCTTAACGTAGATGATGAAATCATAGCAGTCAATGGTAATCGATTAGATCCTCAGGGAAGAGAATTAGATCAAGCAATCACTATTAGTGATATCGGAACAGTTTTAAACATATTGGTATCAAGAGATGGTCTGATTTATGATATTCCTATAAAATTAAAAGCAAGTGATAAGGTTTCTTATGTAATAGAAAGAAATCCCAATAGTACTGAGGCACAGAGAGCACTTGGGAACATCTGGCTTTCTTTATAAGGTTAGCACATATTATACGAAGGCGTATCCCCCTTTAAGATTGAATAATCTTAAAGGGGGTTTTTATATCTTATAAAAACTCTTTTAAATATTGATTTTTATATATAAGTTTAGTCTAACAAAACACTATTAACCAGATCATTAATTTGATTTTTTAAGCAATAACACAACTATCATATCTTTAGGTTAAATTCTCTGTTGGTTACTCTATATAATCATCTGAAATTAACACCTATCCTAGGATGTATATCTACATTTTATTAAAGTACCATAATCAAACATAAACACAGCTATGGTTATTAAAAATATACAAAAGCACAATCTATATTCTTATAGAAGACTTCGTAGGGCAATAGGTTATCTTGGAATTTTCCTCCCATCTGTATTAGTAATCTTCTCCTTATTTAAATTCTTTGAAACTAAGATTCAACCATCTATTAGCCATTATTACTACAGCAATTTGAGGGAAATTTTCACAGGAACACTTTGTGCCGTTGGTTTATTTTTAATATGTTATAAAGGTAATGGCAATAAATCACTGTTTAAAAATGATAATTTACTCACAAATATTGCGGGCTTTATGGCATTTGGAGTTGCATTTATTCCAACCGATCCTATAGCTGATTCATGTTTAAGATGTACCCTAATTAATTTTAGTCTGCCTTGGTTGCATTATGGATTTGCGGCAGTTTTATTCTCTATATTCTCATTATTGTCAATCAATGTATTTACAATAGGGCAACAACCAGAAAACAACATTCCTGACAGCATATTTAACGAAAATAAGATTTATAGATTTTGTGGATATTCTATTTTGCTGTGTATTGCAATAATACCTTTTAATTTGTTTAGTTATTCTACTTTA
>JBEBRZ010000076.1:0-17130 GCA_040394615.1 Sphingobacterium mizutaii | reverse complement strand
TCGCACTGACCTAATTCAGGAAAAGATTTCCTTCGATGACGAGGATGGAACTTTATTCTTTTGGAAACGATAAAGAATAAAGACCATCACAAGGCCAATCCTCCGACAATTGGCGACGGCTATCTCATTCTTCTTTCCACCACTGAAAATGAGCAGGGAGAATGTTGAATTCTGTTGTGCTTTTCTGTTATTGGATAGCACATATAAAAGAGAGTGTGATTATTAAAAGCTGTCGACATTCTAAAACCTCAACTTTTCTTACCATACATCAAGCGTTGACTTATCTAAATCACCTAATTTTAATCTAATAAAAGAAACAGAATTAACCCTTTAAATGTTGTATTGCTATGAAAGATAAATTTATAAGTCTTCCCTTAACTAAAAACGAAGCCAAGAGTCGTTTTGAATTAGACGTTGATGGTCATATTGCCTTTATTGATTACAAGGAAACGAGTAGTACAATTGCTTTGATTCATACCGAGGCTCCTTCTGAATTGGAGGGAACAGGTGCTGCAGCGGCTTTGGTAGAAAAAACGTTAAACTATATCAAAGAATCCGGAAAGAAGGTTTCTCCGTATTGTCCTTATGTATTCGCTTATATAAAGAAAAATCCGGAATGGAAATCCCTGGTTTCACCGCTCTTTCCTAAATACAGTGAAATGTAAATTAATATAAAGCATAACTGAATTCATTTCAGTAAGGATGCCTTCATATTTGACAGGCATTTTTTTTATAAAAATAAATCTCCCAATTGAGAATAAAAGCCGCACAAAACCGCAGGCTATAATTCGAAAAGAAATTTCTACTAGCCAATTTCAGAAATCTTCAGAAAACATCTGGTCTTAATAAGTGCTTACCCGTATCTCACCCAATAGTGCCCCAATAATAACACGCTTTCGATCGATTGAAAATCGTGTGAAATAGGTTAAAAAGAAAAACAAATAAAAGATCAGTTATAATAGGAAATTATGATAGAAATTCACGAATGAAAATTGAGACAGCAGAAAGACTACCTTGAAAGGATAAGATAAAATTATGCAGTAATACAGTGTTTAAAGTTGATTTTCGAGTAATTCAAAAGCAAAATTTCAGACAAAAAGAAAGGGAAGCAATCTGGCAATTGCTCCCCCAACTATTAACCAATTATAAACTTAAATTATGAGATAGCAAATATAGGAATTAATACATTTAATCCTAATATTTTTTGCGTTTTTATGCAGCTTTATATTTATCTATCGACTTCACCAAGCACTATATCGATAGAACCAAGAATAGAAATAAGATCAGAAATCAATACGCCTTTCCCTAATTCTGGAAGTACAGAAAGGTTGTTATAACTTGGACCTCTGGCTTTTACTCTTCTAGGAATATCTGTTTTTTCTTTAGTTACAAAATAGAAGCCCAGTTCTCCTTTGGGATTTTCAGCACGAACATAATAGTCCTGTGCTTTAAGGTTGACTTTTTTAGGTACCATCGCACGTGGATCAAAATCAGGAGTTCTTTTAAAATCATGCATCAGTCGATCCAGGCATTGTTCTATGATCTTAACGGATTCCTTAACTTCATCTACACGTACTTTATAACGATCCCAACAATCTCCTAAGGCCCCCATTTCACCTTTTCCTACCGGGATTTCAAAATCCAATTCAGGATATACTGAGTAGCCATCGACTCTACGTAGATCCCATTTAATCCCTGAACCCCTTAACATTGGTCCTGAACAGCCATAATTAATAGCTACATCAGCTGGTAATACTCCGATATTAGCAGTACGTTGTATAAAAATTTGATTATTGGAAAGGAGATCATCTAATTCAACCAGCTTTGGTTTAAAATATTCGATAAATTCTTTGCAGCGTTCTTCGAAATTTACAGGAATATCGTAGAATAATCCGCCAACCCAGATGTAATTATAAAGCATTCTGGATCCTGAAGCCCATTCTAACATATTCATAATATGTTCACGATCTCTAAAGCACCACATAAAGGGCGTAAAGGCACCAATATCAATACCATAGGTTCCAATAGCAATCAAGTGAGAAGCAATTCTATTAAGTTCACATACCAATACCCGAATATATTCGATGCGTTTAGGAATCTTATCTTGAATATTCAACATTCGCTCCACCCCCATTACAAAAGCATGTGCATTATTCATGGAAGCAAGGTAATCCAGGCGATCTGTAAAGGGAATGCTCTTTCCATAATTCATGGATTCAGCATGTTTATCAAAACAGCGGTGTAGATAACCTACATGAGGGATAATATCTTTAACGATTTCTCCATCGGTAATCAATTCTAGGCGCAATACCCCATGCGTAGAAGGGTGTTGTGGCCCCATATTGATGACCATTTCCTGAGATGATACAGCGTTAATACGTTCCTGATACTTTTTATTTGCTTCTAAATATTGTTCGTTCATGTTTACTATTTCACCGGGATGTTATTATAAGTTTCTGGATCTTCATAGTCTTTTCTTAAAGGATATCCTACCCAATCTTCAGGCATTAGAATTCTCCGTAGATCAGGATGATCTGTGAAAAATACTCCCATTAAATCATAAGCTTCGCGCTCATGCCAATCGGCTGTTCTCCATACTTCAGAAACTGAAGGAAGTTCAGGTAATTGATTGATATCTCTTCCTCCTGTCAATTTTACTTTTAAGGTTAATTGCGTTTGATAAGGTATAGAGGTAAGATTATAAATAACTTCAAAAAAATCTTCTGGGAAATAATCCACAGCGGTTATATTAGCAAGAAAATCGAAATATAGTCCTTCCTGATCACGTAAAAACACACATACGGCTTTAAGATGTTCCGGATTTATATACAGTGCAGGTTGCAATCCAAGTTCCTGAATATCCACAACTGCGTGCGGATGTACCTTTTCTTCTAGTATCTTTTTGGTTTCTAGTATCATTTTTAGGGAGCTAGACGGTTGATGATCCAATTATCCTTTTCGCTAATGTACACGATTCTATCATGTAATCTGCTACTTCTACCCTGCCAAAACTCTATGCGGGTAGGCTTTAATAAAAATCCTCCCCAGAACTCCGGGCGCGGAACCTCTTCTATTCCTTCCATTTCTTTCTCCACTGCCTTTACTCTTTTCTCCAACGACTCACGATTAGGGATTATTGAACTTTGAGGCGAGGCGATGGCACCAATTTGGCTTCCTCTGGGTCTGATAGAAAAATACTCATCAGAATCTTCCTTGGGAAGTTTTTCAACCAAGGCTTCGATACGAATCTGGCGCTGTAGTTCCGGCCAGAAAAATAGAGCGGAAACGTAGGGATGACGAATGATTTCTTGTCCTTTTTGACTGTTATAATTCGTAAAGAAACTAAACCCGGTTGATTTGATATCTTTTAGAAGTACCACACGAGAGGAAGGTTGTCCATTTTCATCCACCGTAGATAGAACCATTGCAGTGGGTTCTGTGACATGTGAAGCCATTGCTTCGTCAAACCATTTATGGAATTGGTCAATAGGATTTTTTTGTACGTCTGATTCGCTCAAACTGCTTTTAGCATAGTCTTCACGGATGGCCGCAATTTCTTTATGTTCAATGGACATGGCTAAGGATATTTAGTACAAACTTAACATAATATCCATTTCATATATAAAAATTATTACTATTTTCAGTGGAATTAAAAAGGATAATCTCTAAATTTGACTTAAACACATCTATTCTGTTATGTTCAATGAATACATTCCTAAGCGCGGCAGTCTCATTTTATCTGAACCTTTTATGTTGGACCAGAACTTTGAACGTTCTGTAATTTTACTATGTGAGCACGACGAAACTGAAGGTACTGTTGGATTAATTTTAAACCATCGGTCGATGTTATTGTTATCAGATGTATTAGAAGACATTGAGCGTACAGAGATTCCATTGTATTTTGGAGGACCTGTTGAAGGTAATGCTTTATTCTTTGTTCATAAATCCTTTGACAAATTACAGAGCGGAACTCACATTGTTGACGATTTATACTGGGGCGGAGATTTCGATCGTTTAAAATACTTGATTAATGAAAATTTGATCAGTAGCGAAGAGGTAAAAATATTTTTAGGATATTCCGGTTGGAGCCCTGGACAATTAGATAACGAGATAAAACAGAATTCCTGGGCAGTACATAATTCTTTCAACATTGATTTGGCATTTATAACAGATGGGGAGAATTTATGGAAGGAAGCTTTGATTAGTATGGGACCTAAATATGCTCATGTTGCAAATTTCCCGAAGCGACCGGAATTCAATTAAATCAATAAAATTAAAAACATTAACAATTAACATAAACCCAAAAACATGAAAAAACACTTCTCTAATGTTCTGTTTTTTGCAGCTGCAACGGCTTTTATTTCGTGTACTGGTGCTAATTCAAATGGTCATGAGCCAAATGATTCGACAGGCATTACGCAAGACACGACAAAGTATCCACCTGTTGAAACAAAACAAGGAAACACGAATTATAAACCGGCCTTCGAAGGTCAAACCCGTATAGCCGGTGTAAAAACTACTACTCCTTATGAAGGAGCTGTAGTTGTAGAAGGGTTAAAAAGTCCTTGGGGTATTGCAGAGCTACCAGACGGTAGACTCTTGATTACTGAAAAAGAAGGTACCATGCGTATCGTCGACCCTGCAACAAAATCAATTGGAGACGCAATTACTGGGATTCCAAAGGTAGATTCACAAGGTCAGGGTGGCTTATTAGGTATCACTCTCGATCCAGACTTTGAATCAAACAGAATGGTATATTGGGTTTTCTCTGAACCTGTCTCAGGTGGTAATCATACAGCAGCAGCAAAAGGTAAGCTTTCTGCTGACGAGAAATCCATAGAAGGAGCTACCGTTATTTATCAGGCTCTACCGACTTATAACGGCAAGCTTCATTACGGTGGACGGATTTTATTTGATAAGTCAGGTAATCTGTTTGTTTCAACCGGTGAACGTTCTGATTTAGAAACTCGTCCTCAGGCTCAGGACTTAAATTCTGCCTTGGGTAAAATTGTTCGCCTGACTAAAGATGGAAAACCGGCAGATGGTAATCCTTTTGTAGGGAAAGGTGATGCCAAACCTGAGATTTATAGTTATGGTCACCGAAATGTTCAAGGCTTAGCTATTAATCCGGTAACAGGTGATTTATGGGATTCTGAATTCGGCCCTCGAGGTGGTGATGAGGTAAATTTGGTAAAACCCGGTAATAATTACGGATGGCCAATTATTACCTATGGTATTGAGTATGCTGGACCGGCAATTGGAAACCCTCCTATTCAACAAAAAGAAGGTTTGGAACAACCAATATATTATTGGGATCCGGTATTGTCGCCGAGCGGAATGACTTTCTATACTGCTAATAATATCCCTGAATGGACAAACAACTTGTTTATTAGTGGACTAAGCAGTATGCATATTGCCAGATTGGTTATTAAAGATAACAAAGTAACTGGTGAAGAGCGGATATTGGAAGGGAAAGGAGAGCGCTTCAGAGATGTAATCCAAGGTAAAGACGGAGCTTTATATACGATTACCGATGGCGGTAAATTATATAAAATAGATAAAAAGTAATTTTTCCAATAGGAGTAAAAAGGAACACCCGTCATGATGCGGGTGTTCCTTTTTTTATACTCGCTGTCGTGATTCCGATTTAATGTTATTAATAAATTTACCCTAACAGATAAACCACAGGATTAAATCAATAGAAATACAACAAAAATAACCCTGACTTAATTTGATTATTAATATTTTTATTTAATTTAGACTTTAAAATAAATATTTATTCATTAGTTCAATTTTTTCCCGAATTAATTCGAATATCAAAAAAAGATATCTATAAAAAAATCAAAAGATATTATTAACCAAATTGAGGATGAAAATTATTGAAAAGCTACTAAATAGTTCTACAGAACTTTCAAATAAACATAGTAAGACCACAAAAAAAAAGCTTCAGCTACTAAAGGCTGTTTATGAACTTGATAAGGCTTCAATCAATGATTTAATGAAAAGTTTAGCTTTAAGTTTTCCGACTCTCAATGCGTTAATGGTGGAAATGGTTGAAAAGAAATATTTATTACAACATGAACGTGGTGAATCTTTGGGGGGACGAAAACCTAACCTTTATCAATTAAACCGACATTTATTTCAGGTATTAACAATCGAGTTAGACCGCAGGTTTGTCTGTCTCACAGTTGTTGATAATAATTGCAATATTCTTATTGAATCCAAAAAGTATCCATTTTCCCTTTCAACTGATTTAAGTGAACTACCAACTCTATTAATTCTTATTCGTAAGTATTTAAAAGAACAGATGGTAAATATGGAACAAGTATCAGGTATTTCTATGTCAATGCCAGGGTTAATTGAACGATACTCCGGAGAAAACTTCACGTATTTCTACGAACCAGGCTTTAATCTGCAAAAGCATATAGAGCGGGAGTTCAATAAACCTACCAAAATAATAAATGAAGCCAAGGTAGCTACATTAGCTGAACAATATTTTGGAAAGCTAAAGCAGGTCCAAAACGCTTTAGTAATTCGTTTGGACTGGGGGATTTCACTAGGCATCGTCTCTAATAACGAAATCTATTATGGAAAAAATGGATTTTCAGGCGAGATGGGTCATATTAGCTTTTTCGATGATGGTCAATTATGCTATTGCGGTAAGAGAGGATGCCTGGAAACAATCGTATCGGGGACAGCTTTGGTAAATAAAGCAAAAGAAGATATAGAAATGAAGACCCCCACCTTAATAGTTTCCAAATATAAAGATAAGGAGTTGACCCCCGAACATATCATACAGGCGGCTTTAGATGGCGATCAGTATGCCATTCAATTAATTTCTGATCTTGGGACCAAATTAGGAAGGTCAATCTCCTTATTTATGCAAGTTTTCAATCCTGAATGCATTGTTCTATCCGGAATTTTCGCAAAAGCATCCATACTTATAACTACACCTATTCAACAACAGATCCAAACCTATTCAATGAGAAAAATAGCTGCTGAATGTAATATCCAAGTTTCTTCATTGGGAGAGAAAGGGCAAGCTTATGGCCTTGCCAAGCATTTTGTCAATTGCTATTTTAAAGAAAGAATTTCTTAAGATTAAGCTTAGGTTATCTGCGGGTTAAACTTTAGCCTCAACTCTATTTTTGAAGACTAATTTCTTTTGGAATTAGGTCAATCTTAATACATTTGTGAATAATTTCACATCATGATTAACAAGCTATCAAAGTACAGTCTCCTGACCTGGGTAACTTTCCTTTTGATCTTCAGTTCCTGCAAGACATCTTATTATCAAGGTTCGGTTACCAACAAGCAAATGTTGCCAATCGATAATCAGATTCCGGAAGATACCACTATCAGTAATTACATTTTACCCTATAGGAGTCAGCTTGAGGATAAGATGAATGAAGTATTGGGGTTTGCACCTGAGGCTTTAATCAAAAACCGTAATCTACCAGAGTCCGAATTGAGCAATTTCTTCGTGGATGCCTTATTGGCAGAAGGACGACAAGTAGATTCTGAAGTTATTTTTTCCTTAGCCACAAAAGACGGTATTCGAGCTGGAATTAAACAAGGAAATGTGACAGTAGGATCAGTTTTTGAATTGATGCCGTTTGAAAATTACATTACTATTCTTGAGTTAAAAGGATCTGATGTAAAAGAATTGGCAGATTTTATAGCAGAAACTAATGGTCAGCCTATTGCTAACGCAGAAGTAATCATCAAAGACAAGAAAATTGAAAGCTTTAAGATTGCCGGTCAGGAAATAGATCCTAAGAAAACCTATAAACTGGTTACTTATGATTTCATCGCTAACGGTGGGGATTTTGTAAAAGGGATTAATTCACCTGTTAATAGAATTACGACTGATAAAAGAGTGCGTGAAGCATTAATGGAATATATTCAGGAGTTGACAAAAGAAGGTAAAAAAGTAGAATCTCATTTAGATGGAAGAGTTAAAATCATTGAATAGAAGAGGCTTTATCAGAAGCTTAATGGCGATAGGTGCTACTGCATCTCTGAGTTCCATTCCATTTGCAAGTTACAGTAAATCTAAAGAGGTTAAAATCACCTTTTTGCACACGAACGATGTTCATAGTAGAATAGAACCTTATCCCATGGATGGTTCCAGACTACAAGGATTAGGTGGCGTGGCTAGAAGAAGCACTTTAATAAACAAAATCCGATCAGAGGAAAAAAATGTTCTTTTATTTGATGCCGGTGATATGTTTCAAGGTACCCCCTACTTCAATGTTTTCAATGGTGAACTGGAATTAGAATTGATGTCGAAATTAGGATATGATGCCGGAACTTTTGGAAATCATGAATTTGACAATGGTCTGCCGGGCTTATTGAAACACTTTGATAAGGCTAACTTTCCTTTTGTAAGTTCTAATTACGATTTTACAGGGACGATCATGGAAGGAAAAACAAAAGATCATCTTGTTTTTCACCGCGATGGGGTTAAAATCGGAGTATTTGCAGTAGGAGTCAATCTGGAGGGAATGGTTGACCCGAGAAGTTTTCAAGGGGTTAAAATTTCCGATCCAATAGAGGTGGCAGCAAAGTACACACAAATATTAAAGCAAGATCTAAAATGTGATTTAATAATTTGTCTTTCCCATATTGGATATAGTTATGAAACTGATCAGGTTTCGGATTTACTATTAGCAAAAAATTCCAGACATATCGATCTGATTATTGGTGGACATACACATACCTTCCTGGATAAACCCACTGAGGTTAAAAACCTGGATGGAGAAATCACATTAGTAAATCAAACGGGATTTTCGGGAGTGAACTTAGGTAGAATTGACTTTATTTTAGATAAGCAAAAAGGATTAAAGCGTAGTATAGCAACCACTTATACAATTGACTCCACATTAGACAAAAGATTAGCTTAAGCATAATTTAGATTATATATCCTATTGAAATCATTAATAAGACTCTATATTAACTCATATAAAGGGTTATCACCTGCTGCCTGGCTATTAGCATTAGTTATGTTAATAAACCGTGCAGGGTCTATGGTTATTCCGTTTTTAGGAATATATATGTCTGCAGAATTAGGTTTCAGTAAACCTCAAATAGGGATTGTATTAGGTTGTTTTGGGTTAGGATCCGTGTGTGGATCATGGTTAGGAGGTTGGTTGACAGATAGGTTTGGAAACTTTAAAGTACAGGCTTGGAGCTTAATCCTTGTTATTCCTTTATTTTTGGTTTTACCACTGTTCAGAACATTTGAAGGACTTGCTGCTATGATCTTCACCTTAACACTGGTAGCTGACACATTTAGACCGGCAAACTCAGTTTCCGTTGCCCGCTATGCAAAACCTGAGAATATCACCAAAGCATATTCCCTGAATCGTATGGCAGTAAATCTTGGATTTTCTATTGGTCCTGCTCTAGGAGGATTCTTAGCCAAGTTCTCATACAACTGGATATTCTACGGGAATGCAATAGCCGCAGCGTGTGCAGTAATTGTATTTATCTATTTCTTTAGAAATCGTAAGGCCAGAACTGAAATAGTGTCACATAAAACGTCCGTGTCGGAAACTGAAGACAAACCAGTTCGGAATGCTTATAAAGACGGATTATTTATCATATTCAATATTCTATGCTGTTTATTCTCGATGGCATTTTTTCAACTATTGAGTACTCTACCATTATTTTACAAGGAAATCTATAAACTACATTCAGATGAGATCGGATTACTTTTAGGATTTAGTGGATTTGTCATCGTCGTTTTTGAAATGGTATTGGTGCATGTTGTTGAGCATCGGTTCTCTGTCCGCAACATTATGTTGTGGGGTACGGCTATTGCCGGTATTTCATATTGTATGCTGACTGTTGATTTTGGTATTTCCTGGTTATATTTAGCAATGTTTCTTCTATCAACAGGGGAAATGTTAGTTCTACCTTTTACTGCTACTGTCGCCATCGGACGTGCAAACAGAATTAACCAAGGGGCTTATATGGGATTTAATTCATTATCTTTTGCAGCGGCAAACATATTCTCTCCTTATTTAGGAACATATACAGCAGAACATTATGGTTATACAGTCCTCTGGATAATTACCGGTCTTCTGTTAATTTTATGTAGTATTGGTTTTTATTGGATAATAACCAAAATGAAGAAGCAAGTTTAGCCAACGTTTCGTTCGTAAGGAACCCTTGTTGCAATCGATCTTCCTAAGGTAATTTCATCAACGTATTCCAGTTCTCCTCCGAAAGCAATTCCCCTGGCAATGGTACTGATTTGAACATTAAACTCTTTGAGTTTTCTATATAGATAGAAAATGGTGGTATCACCTTCCATGGTAGCACTTAATGCCAGAATTACCTCCTGCACATTTCCTGAACGTACACGATCTATTAACCCATCAATTTTTAAATCGGCTGGACCTACCCCTTCCATGGGTGAAATTAACCCTCCCAATACATGATATACTCCAGAGTATTGATTCGTATTTTCTATCGCCATCACATCACGGGTATCTTCAACCACACAGAGTATGCCTTTGTCTCTTTTCAATGATGAACAAATCTCACATTGATCAGAATCGGAAATATTGAAACAAGCACGACAGTATTTGATATCGCGTTTTAATTTATCTAAAGATTCAGTAAAACGTCCTACTTCAGCATCTGATTGCTTTAGAAGATGTAATACCAGACGTAATGCTGTTTTTTTACCAACTCCGGGAAGTTTGCCAAATTCTTCCACTGCCTGTTCCAATAGTTTAGACGAAAAGTTCATTCTTCAAAATTACGAAAATAATGAGCAAAATAATACGCCAGCATTCTTTCGAATATCTGGCGCATTGGTTTATGAAACAAATCTATATATGCTCTGATTTAAAAATCAAGGTAATCCCATTTACCTCTATAGGGCCTGCCTTTTAAATTATTAGCGAAAGCATTATTAAAAACTTCTTTTTTCGGATCCCATTTGATTTCTTTCTGGAGTTGATAAGCAATATTAATTGCATTACAAACAGTAGCTGTACGATGCCCTACTTCGACATCACAAATAGGTTTTGACCGCTTTTTGATAGCATCAATAAAATCTTTATAATGATTTTCTGAGTAATAAACTTTACGATCTTTCTCTGCAATCTCTAATTTAGGAAGATCCGCTCTGTCTGATTTCAAGAATTCTCTTGAAACTTCAATTTTTCCCTCTGTACCGAGAAACTGAATAGCATTGAATGATCCCCAAGATTTATGATGTACTTTAACACCATTTTTATAAGTATAATATAAACCTTCTTTAGCTTGAGGAGTATCAGGTGGAGTAAAAGAAACAGGACCCGACTCATCCATATCCAAAGCCCACTGAACAATATCAAACATATGTGCTCCCCAATCGGTGATGTATCCCCCTCCGAATCCGTGATACAATCTCCAAAGGGACCATTCCGGAGCTCCAAGCAACGGACTTAAGGTCGGATTATATCCTCGATATAATGATGGTCCTATCCAGAAATCCCAATCAAGATGTGCTGGTGCCGGCAATGAGGGTAAGTCACATTCGATCACAGGTTCACCTACTGAGACATTAACTTCTTTAATATCCCCTATATATCCATTTCTGATTAAATCAGCAGCTTGCCTAAAATTGTATTGAGAACGTTGCATACTTCCGGTTTGTAGTACGCGCTTGTATTTTCTGGAAGCATTAACCATTGCTCTGCCCTCATCTATCGTTAATGCCAGGGGTTTTTCACAATAAATATCTTTTCCAGCCTTAGCGCTATCAATTACATGCATCGCATGCCAATGATCGGGGGAAGCAATAACCACCGCGTCAATGTCTTTTCTCGCTAATAACTCTCTATAATCTTTATATCCTTCCACTTGATGTCCGGATTTAGAGGCATTTAATTTATTAGCCTCCCCTAAGAAATTCTGTAATTTAGTACTGTCTACGTCTGCAGCAGCTACAACCATCGTTTCCGGCAAATTCATCAGACCATGTAATAAGGTAGGAACTTGCTTACCTACCCCTATATAACCAAGATTAATTCTGTCACTGGGAGCCAAAAATCCATTACCACCCAGTACATGTCTTGGTAAAATCGTTATTGCAGCAGCTCCTAAAACGGTCTTGCCAATAAAATTACGTCTGTTCATTTTAGGTTTATGAAAATTAAATACGATTAGGTTTATTAATATAAATGTATAAAAAGAGTTTATATATTCAAAATTTCATTAAATTATTTATCAATTATTGATAAAATAAAAACAAACATTAGGCTTCGCAAAAACAATTATTAACCTTTCGATTAATTTAATATAAAATCTTATATTACATTCAAAAGGACTGGGAAACGTTTTTTTTGTTTGTAATAATTAATTTATACCATATGGTTAAAGAAGATAAAATCAGAAACTCATTTGCCAACAAAAATTGGCAGGAAATAAAAGTAAAAGACTCTTGGCAGATTTTTAAGATAATGTCAGAGTTTGTTGACGGATTTGAGAAGCTTGCCAAAATAGGGCCTTGTGTATCCATCTTTGGTTCGGCCCGCACTCCTGACGAACATAAGTACTATCAGATGACTGTGGAAATTGCAAGACTATTAGCAGATCGAGGATATGGGGTTATTTCAGGAGGTGGCCCTGGAATTATGGAAGCCGCAAATAAAGGAGCTTACAATGCAGGCGGAAAGTCAGTGGGATTGAATATTGAACTTCCACATGAACAGTTTCACAATAAATACATCGATCGAGATAAACTTTTGGAATTTAATTACTTTTTCGTTCGTAAGGTAATGTTCATGAAGTATTCTCAGGGTTATATCGTATTACCGGGAGGATTTGGAACGATGGATGAGTTATTTGAGGCGATAACATTAATTCAGACCGGAAAAATAGCACGCTTCCCTATTGTATTGGTAGGTAAAGAATACTGGAATGGATTATTCGACTGGATCAAAAACACGATGTTGGGAAACAAGTATATCAGTGAAGAAGATTTAAACCTTTATAGAATGGTTGATACTGCAGAGGAAGCTACAGAGCATATCTTTAGGTTCTATGATAAGTATTTATTAAAACCGAATTTCTAAAAAGAAGAAATAGAATATTCTTGAATCGCCTTAAAAAAAAGGCGATTTTTTTATTGAAAAAACAAAGTTCAATTCATCCTTCAATATAAGTACAGGGTAATGTTTTTAAAATTTTAAAACCGAGTATTTAAGAACCGAGTATTCAAGGTTTTAATTTTCTTGTTTTTTCAAAATAAGTGTTATGACAACCGTTGTACCAATTGAATTAAGAAAAAACTTTTCCACAATTTGAATTATGTTAAAATTTGTTAAAATTTTAAAATGTTATAACATTCATTGAAATATTTTCAAATTATAAGGTCTCTTATTGGAAAAACTAATCACTTATTAAATTTAGCTTTAACTGACAAAATTGGATATATGCAAAATAGTGGTAGTGAGAATATTAAGTTTATGTTAAGTAGGGAGTAAAGTCAATATGTCTTTTTACTTTTGTTCAGAAATTAATAACAAACGTATGAAGAAATCTTTACTTTTCTTTGCTTTGGTCCTAGCGTCTTATGGAACTATTCAAGCGCAGGTTACCACGAGTAGCATGACAGGTGTTGTTACCCAAACGAATGGAAATACAACTTCAGGAGCTACCATCAAAGCAGTCCACACACCTTCAGGAACGACTTACTCAGGGTCTGCAAATGAAGCAGGGCGCTTTAACTTAGCCAACATGCGTGTTGGCGGTCCTTATCGTATTGAAATTACATACGTAGGCCAGGAACCCATAGTCTATGAAGACGTTTATTTACAATTGGGACAGCCTTTTGTTTTAAACCCTGTTTTTGGCGAAGCAGTGGGAACAGAAATTGAGGCGGTAACTGTAACTGGTTCAAGAGTAAATAGAACCACTGGGGTGTCTACAAACATTTCTAGAAAGAAAATTGAAGAAATGCCTGCTATTTCAAGAAGTATAACGGATTTAACCAGATTGACTCCACAAGCAAATTCCCAAGGAGACGGTTTTTCATTCGCTGGAAGAAATAGCTTATTTAACTCCCTTACATTAGATGGAGCTCAAATGAATAATGCATTTGGTTTATCTTCTTTACCAGGTGGAAGTACAGGAGCGCAACCTTTTTCATTAGATGCAATTGAAGCAATTCAAATTAACTTATCCCCTTATGATGTAAACCAAGGTGGTTTTACCGGTGCAAGTGTAAATGCTATCACTAAAAGTGGATCTAATAAATTCACTGCAAGTGCCTACACCTATTTTAAAAATCAAGATTTACAAGGATATAAAGTTGAGGATATTGAATTACCAAGAACCGAAACCTATTCTAATAAACAGTTTGGTGTAAGTTTGGGAGGACCAATCATAAAAGATAAATTATTCTTCTTTGTAAACGGAGAGCACACTACACGTGTATCCCCTGGAACAAGTATGTTAGCGAATAGAGGTGAAGAAGTAGGTGGGAATATATCAAGAGTTTTAGCTTCTGACTTAGATAGAGTTAAAGATCTATTAATGTCTAAATATGGCTATGATCCTGGTGTATATGAAGGATTTAATAATGACCAAAAAGCTACTAATATTACAGCAAGGTTTGATTGGAACATAAATGATAAAAATAAACTGACTTTCAGATATAATTTCTTGAAATCTTTTAGAGATATTAATCCAAGTACCTCAAACTCTAATTCGGGCCGTGGACCAAATGAAAATACTCTTATTTTTTCAGGGTTAAGATACAGACAAAATGAAAATATTAATTCCTTAACAGCTGAATTGAGTAGTAATATAAATTCTCAGATTTCAAATAACCTTAAGGCTACTTATACAGCTATCCGTTCGGAAAGAGATATGTTAGGAGGCGCTTTCCCATTAGTCGATATAGAAGATGGAACCGGAAGAAATTATATGTCATTCGGGTCTGAACCTTTTTCAGGCTTAAATGTGTTGAACCAGGATTTGGTTTCCATTATTAATGACTTAAATTATTCAATAGGAAATCATAAATTAACATTGGGCGCGTCAATTGGCTTTCAAAAATATGAAAATGGATTTGCACAAATGTTCAATGGTCAATATAGATATAAATCAGTAGACGATTTTATGAGTGCGGCCAATGGTGATAATTCTGTGTCGCCAGCATTATATCAACTTACATATTCTGCAGTAGCAGGTAATGCGCGTCCAACAGCACAATTCAGTATGATGCCATTATCACTGTATGCACAGGATGATTGGTTTGTAATGCCGAATTTAAAAGTAACTTATGGTGTTCGTTTGGATATGCCGATTTACACTGCTGATATAATTGCAAATGAAAAAGTGAAAGCTATGTCGTTTGCAGATGAAAACGGAGAAGTGGAAAAACTGGATGTTAGTAAAACACCTAAATCTAGAGTACAAGTATCCCCTAGAGTATCGGCTGAATATGATGTTTATGGCGATAAATCATTAGTGTTGAGAGCAGGATCTGGATTCTTCACTGGAGGTGTACCGGGAGTATGGTTAACAAATCAAGCTGGACAAACAGGTATGTTATTCGGAAGTGATTTTTTAACTAATCCGACTGATAGACCTTTTACATCTGATCCATCTGCTTACATTCCTTCAAATCCTACAACTCCTGGAACGTATGAAATTAATGTAACATCAGATAATTTTAAACTTCCTCAAATTTGGAGATCAAGCTTTGGAGTTGATTACACGCTTCCTACAAGAACAAAAATATCCGTAGAGGGAATGCTGACCAAATCTATTAATGAGGTTTATCATAGGGATGCAAATCAAGTTGCGGCAGTTGGTAGATATGCTGGTAATGGTGATACTCGTCAATATTATGCAGGTAGTAATGCTGTAGCAAACCGTATTAATCCGGAAATTACCAGAGCTATTGTTTTGGATAATACAAGTAAAGGATATGCCTCAAACATTACCCTCCAAGTAACTCAACCTTTTGGTCGATTTGGAGATGCAATGGTAGCTTATACTAGAAGTAATGCAAAAGATATTACTTCAAATCCAGGATCTCAAGCGAATTCAGCATATTCTGGAAACGTAATTGTAGACCAACCTAATACCCCTATATTAGCTTATTCAAGCTTTTTAGTTAAAGATAGAGTTGTAGCTGCTGTGAATATCAATTTTGCAGTTGCGAAAAATTTCCCATCTAAAGTAGGGTTATTTTACGAAGGACGTCCTTATGGAGATTCATTTGGAGGAACAAGATTTAGTTATACCGTCTCCAATGATCCAATGCAAATGGCTGGAAGGATATCTAATCAATTGATGTTTGTACCAACTGATAGATCACAAATTGAACTTGTAGATATTACAGGAGATAATGCTGAAACTGCAGATAGCCAATGGGAAAGACTTAACTCTTACATCGAACAGGATGATTATTTAAGTGGTAGAAGAGGAAGTTATGCTGAAAGAAATGGTGCAAGCTACCCATGGATGAACAGATTTGATCTTCGTTTTATGCAAGAATTTTCTACATTGCTGAAGAATAACGATCACAAATTGCAAGTGTCAATTGATATCGTAAATCTAGGAAACTTATTAAATAGCAACTGGGGAGTTACTAAAGTTCCTGCAACAAATAGCTTATTACAATTCAAAGGTGCTGATTCTCAAAACAGACCTACTTATAGCGTAAATCAAGCTTTAGGTAAAGAGACATACAGAGTTAATACCGGAATGGATTCTCGTTACCAAATTCAATTAGGTGTTCGTTATATTTTCAACTAATATTTAACAGAACCTAGTATTATAAATCCTTCAGTTTTTGTAAACTGAAGGATTTTTTTTGAATAAAAAAAGGGAACTAAATATTTAGTCCCCTTAATCATTATATAAAATTTCTTTAATCTATATACGCATAGGTAATTCCATCTCCTCCCCGATCTGCATGCTCATCCTCAAAGCGGCTAACATGATTATATTTTCTTAAATAATCCCGGATAAACTTCCTCAGGATTCCATCTCCTTTACCATGTACAATCTTTAAAGAAGGATAGCCAATCATTACTGCACGGTCTAATACCATTTCGATCTTAGCTAAAGCATCCTCTGTTCTCATACCACGTACATCAACCTCAGGATGGA
>JBEBRZ010000075.1:0-17378 GCA_040394615.1 Sphingobacterium mizutaii | reverse complement strand
TCATTGGTCTGAAATAAGAAAGAATCGTCACCATCTCTTCTTCGCTAACAGAAATTTTACTTTTGATAGAGGAAATTAAAAGTTCTTCCATTTACTTGAGATCGGTATCAGATAAAATTACCAATAATTTATAAAGTAAATGATTGCCCGAGCTTATTTTTTTGTTCACATGGGGTCTCATCTTCAGATTTCCCGGGTTTCCAGTCTCCACATATAAGTAAGATTGTTCTTATTTCCTCTTGATCATCAATTAACGATATGCCTTGGGCCCAACTATAATCCTTGTATAACAATTTCTACTCTTTCTATTAGACTCGGTAACCAATAGTTCCAAGCTGTTCTATATTACTGAATTCATCTTCATTTTTTATTAAACATTAAGATGATGATGGATACTACACAACTTATTCCACCTAATAAATACACTGCCTGATAATTAAACCATCCGGCTATTAACCCTGCTAAGGGACCTGCAAGACCCAACGAAAAATCCACAAAAGCAACATAAGCCCCAAGAGCCGTACCTCTCATTTGCGGTTTAACTTTTCTTATTGCCAACACTCCTAATGCAGGAAACACAAGAGAAAAACCAACCCCAGTCAATCCACATCCGATAATAGCAATAGTTTTGGAGACTGAAGTCCAGACCAAAACCTGACCAATAACTTCTATAATCAATGATATAAATGCAATCTTATACCCTCCGAACTTATCGGGAAAAGAGGCAAAAAATATCCGGGTCAATACATAGCACGCTCCGAAAATTACGAATGCCAATGATGCGTCTCCCCAGTTCTTTTCAATAAAGAATAACGCAATAAATGAGGCGATACAACCAAATGCCAATGAAGAAAAAGCTAGACTTAACCCTTGTCCAGATATGACCCCAATTACTTTATAAAAAGGTATTCTGACATGATCATTATCTACGGGAAGAGAAGGTAATTTTGCTGTAGTAACCCAGCTGATAAATGGCAATAAAACAATCAGTAAAAATGCCGACAATTCGCCACTGGCTTTACTTAACCATATACTCAGCGGTGCTCCAATTGCAATACCGGCATACATTGCAATACCATTCCAGGTCATTACTTTACCGGAATTGGAGGGCCCAACCAAGCCAATGCCCCAAGTAAGCGCTCCAGTTATCAAAAAACTTTCACCGATCCCGTGAATGACCCTTGCAAAAAGAAGTAAAGCCAGTGCAAGTCCAGTTTCATATTGAAATGATACCGCCAAAACATAGCAAAGCCCAGAAATAACAGCAAAAACAACTCCCCTGACCTTGCTCTTCTTCGCCCCTTGGGTATCTGTAATTTTCCCAGAATACGCTCTAGTCAATAAGGTAGATAAAGACTGTAAACCTATTACCAGACCAACAATAATACTATCATAACCAAGATTGGTTTTCACAAATTCAGGAAGTACACCCAAGGCAATTCCTATCGTTAGATATACGCCGAAAACCGAGATGATAATAGGCATCGTAGCTTTGTAAAAATTAATCGTTTTTCCTTTTTCTAATATTACACTCATAACTTGTTGTTTTAAAAAATATTTCGAGTGCAAAAATGCAAGGATGTCCAATCTTAAACTTTGACTTAAGTCAAAAAAGAAAAATAGTTGCGACGATCATTTGGCAATGTTAACGAACATCAAGAGCTTGATGAAAAAGCCATTGAAACTAAGGTGTAACCGATAAGGCCGAAACGTTATTGATTAGAATAATATAGTTCCGTATATGGGTATCACTCAAACACATCTCAATTGATCAGGCGTCCATAAAAAAGCAGTCCTTTCAACATATGTAAAGCTATATGGAGATTACTTGATCTATTTTTGTTTTGATTTTAGACAAAAAAAAATACTTGATCATGAAGACCGAAAAACATTCGACCAGCTTTGACCTACTCAAACATCTAAAATTCAAAAAAATGGATCAGACGGCAACCCCTTATTATTTAGCATCTAAAGAATGTTTGGAGAATGCCGCGATTACACAAGTTTTTAAAAATTACTTTTATACTATTGGGTTATACTATGGTGATGGGGCAACCATTAAAATCGGCCACACTACTTATGAATTAAAATGTGGCAGTTTATTGACCATTGGCCGAGGTGCATCGTGTCAGTGGTTAAATACTGATTTCCCATTAAATGATACGCTTTTCTTTTACGATGATGTCTTAGCGAATAATTTTGGCAACTCGATTTTCTATTCCCTAGAATTCTTTTGCCCTGATGAACATTGCGTGACACAGCTTTCAGGCAATCATTTTAAAGAAATGCAACAGCTTTTTCATGCACTTAGAATGGTTGCCGATAAGCCAGAAGTTATGTGCGGAGTCTTGTATTCGATTCTGGCCATTACACAAAAACATTTCTGGAAGCTTTATCGTGGTGATAAAAAGGAACTAAGCGCCAAGGAGCATAAAATTATTAAATTCAGGGAATTGGTAGCGAAAAATTTCACGGAACATAAAGACGTCGCCTTTTACGCTGGGCGATTGAACATGTCAGCAAAATATTTAAGTGAAATATTAGTCGATCAAACAGGTCTTTCCACAAAAAAATGGATCGATTACCATCTCATGTATGAAGCAAAATACCTCCTGAGCTTCGTCGGTTTATCGGTAAAGGAAGTAGCTCTGCGGCTCGGTTATGCAGATACACCCCATTTTACTCGTGCTTTCAAGAATTATGACGGACAGCTTCCTTCACAATTCAAAGTGCAATAACATAATTTGCTTCACTTTAGCGTAATGGTACCTAAACAGGAAAAAGTACAATTATATCCGTTTTATTTACAACAATCCGGATCTGGTTCATAATAGTTTTGTCCTAGATAAATAAAACTATGAAAATGAAATTTAAAGAAAATCTCCAATCTTCACACACACATGCAATCGCATATGTTTTGCTCCGGGTTTCAATCGGTATTTTGCTCACCATAAATGGTTACAACACATGGCAGGCCCTAGCCGATGGTTCCATTCAGGATTTTCCGGATCCTATTGGCGTTGGCTCGGAATTCTCGTTCTATCTAGTGATTTTCGCCGAACTCATTTGCGGGTTAGCGATAGCCTTAGGACTACTTACACGATTGGCAAGCCTTCCTGTTATGATGACGTTTATTGTAGCGGTATTTCTGATACATGGCAACGATCCTTTTGATGTAAAACAGCCTGCGATTCTCTATTTAATAGCATCACTCTATTTTATAGTGAAAGGTTCTGGACTATTTTCGTTAGATAGGTATATCGAACTTTATCTCTCAAAAAAAGAACAACATAAATAAGGAAAGGTCCCTAATATCAAAAGCTCGAAAATACGATTCCCCTCATATCAGAATGGAAGAGCCGACTATCCTTCAATAGCCAATTTACAGATAGGTAACAGCAGTATGTTATACTTTTAGATTCGCGACACAGATAGCAGAAAACAAGTTGTCATTAAGGAAGTTACACCCATCATGAATTAAAAAAATGAGATATTTCACAGACAAAAAAACAACAAATGGAGCGAAATAAAAACTTAAAAAATGCCAAATTAATCCTAGTTTGGATATTTTTACATATAAGGTTAATCTCAAGCTGGGCACAAATACCTGTTGAGTTAACTGCAGGTCATTCCAGCTACTATTATCAGCACTCATTTGCCGCAAAATTTAGTAAAGAAAAACCTTTTGGCTTCTTTCACGTTTCCACGATTCTTATTCCTTATGATACGAATCGCGGGAATGAAATTATGAGCCAGTCCTATATTTCATACTCACTGAACAATCTTTGGACCTCGGGAATCGGTTCAATCTACACCCCGATGAACCGCGTCAGACCAACAATATTTCTCCAATATTTTAAAAAAGAGAAAGAAACATCAATTATGCTATTCTCCAGATCTGATCTGTGGGATGACCCAAGTCTGGAGTTTGTAGGATCCGTTGAATACAAAGGTAAACGGAAACTCGATTTGAACGTGTATGCCAGATTACAACTTCAGACAATCTGGAATTTAAGTCAGCATCTGCGAAGCACTCAGTTTTTACGATTAGGAATTAACCGGAGAGAAGTTCAATTCGGTCTAGCAGCAAACCTCGATCAATATGGAAGTTCAGCCGAATTCTACAGCAATATCGGGTTTTTTGTAAGGAAAGAGTTTTAATGCGCAGTACATGCAAGAACATACCAAAAATCAACACCGCTATCAAAATGGAGCACCTTGTACTCTTTATACAAAAGCCATCTAATTTAAAATTATCTCATTATGTAAACAACATCACAAATTTTCAAATCTCTGATTACCATCCAAATTGCCTTGAATATTTTGCGTTTATCGTATAAACGACTATAACATCTTTATCGGAGTTCAACATGGTCCGGACATACCAAGAAATTAGCCTCTGAGATCCCGGATTAATCTTTTATATGGGTATGCCATAATTGACCTTTACTTTATCCATCACCACGTGCGTATAAAAATGCTTAAGGTTTTGGTTATCCATCAGGTATTTTTTAGAAAACTGTTCGAAATGATTCATGTCTTTTGTATTGACGATCAAAACAAAATCGTAACTCCCAGTGACATAATAACATTGAGCGACTTCCGTACAACCCTGCATCTCGGTTTTGAATTTGTCTATTGCTTTTGAACTGCCTTCCTTTAATACCACATTTACCACAGAGGTGATATAATAACCTATGGCTTTGGGAGAAATAATCGAGACATCAGCTTCGATATATTTTTCGTTCCGGAGCCTAGTGACTCTCCTTTGAATCGAACTTTGGCTAAGATTGATTTTTTGGGTCAACTCCTCGGCAGTGAGTCTGTTATTTTGTTGCAGCCATTGGAGCAACTTAACATCGTATTCGTCTATATTTTGCATAATTTACCCAGATATAAGTCAAACACAATTAAATTACCTGAAATAACCTAAATAAGAAAGAAATTAATTGATTAAACGCTATTAATTTTGCACAACAAAAACAAACTTACTATGAAACAGACATTTACAACATCCGCACCCAAAGCCATAGGGCAGTATTCACAAGCCATACGAACAGGCGACTTATTGTATTGTTCCGGTCAAACACCATTAGACCCGCTCAGCATGAAGATAGTATCGAACAACATTGAGGAACAAACCAAACGGGTGATCAAGAACTTGGAGCTGGTATTACAAGCGGCGGGTCTTTCATTAAACGATGTGGTAAAAACAAATGTTTTTTTAGCCGACATGGGGCTGTTCGCCCAAATGAATACCGCATACGCAGAATGCTTTGGCTCCCATAGCCCTGCAAGGAGTACTGTGGCCGTCAAAGGATTGCCTTATGATGCCATGATAGAAATAGAATGTATTGCCGAATTTAAATAGAAACTAAAAAATCAAATCGAATGTATAAACAAAAACAGATCCTCTTACCTGCAAGCAGTGTATTTACTGCTGCCGAAGTGGAAAAATTCAGAAATGAAACAGCGGGAACCAAAAATGTGGTGCATCTAAATAATGCGGGCTCTGGATTGATGCCTGATGCGGTAACCCAGGCACAGCTTGACCATATTACCCTGGAATCACAAATTGGCGGTTACGAAGCGGCTGCCTGGAGAGCCTCCGCTATTCAGGACTTCTATACACAGGCTGCAAGATTATTTAACTGTAGCCCATCCAATATTGCTTTTACTGCCAGTGCTACCGACGCTTATACAAGGGCGTTGTCTTCTATTCCATTTAAACAGGGGGATGTTATCCTGACGGACAATGATGACTTTGTATCGAACCAAATACAGTTTTTATCACTACAAAAAAGATTGGGTGTTAAAATAGTAAGGATAGGAAATGCCGTAATAGGAGGTGTTGATTTGAACGACCTTGAGGCAAAATTAAAGAAATATAAGCCGAGACTTTTTGCTATCACACACATTCCAACCAACTCAGGATTGGTGCAACCCGTAAAAGAGATTGCCAAAATTTACAATGATTATATACATCAACACGAAGGTCAAACGTGGTATATTTTAGACGCCTGCCAATCAGCGGGACAAATGAAATTGGATGTGGAAGAATTGAAATGCGATTTTTTGAGCATTACCTGTAGGAAATTTTTACGAGGACCCCGTGGGACAGGCGCCCTGTATATTTCCGATAAAGCATTGGAAGCGGGATTGGAGCCCATGTTCATTGATATGAGAGGCGCCGAATGGAAGAACAAGGATGAATACGAACAACAGCCTAGAGCAATTAGATATGAAGATTGGGAATTTGCCTATTCAACCGTTTTAGGCACTGCAAAGGCCATTGAATATTGCCTGAGTATTGGTGAGGATAAAATATGGCATCAGGTTAGCATGTTGTCAAATACTTTAAGGAAGCAACTTTCCGAAATTGATAAAGTAAGGGTTCTGGATAAAGGTCCTGAAGTAGGTGGCCTAATAACTTTTCATATACAGGGTGGAGATCCACAATCCATTGTAAGCCAATTGCTGAACAAGAAGATAAACGTAGTGCCGAGTTTTAGGGAATTTGGTGTCATTGATTTTGATGAGAAAGGGGTGAAATGGGCTGTTAGAGCATCGCCTCACTACTACAATACAATGGAAGAAATCGATTATTTTACAGAAAGCATTAAGGAAATCATTTAAACGTATAGGCCCGCAAAGATGCTGATATCACCCGAATATGCTTGAGAAACTAGGTCACATTCCTGATGGCTATCAATACAGTAATCATCGGTGAACCCAAATTCGGGTCATTTATTTTTCTAACATTTAATTTATATAAAAATGAAAAAGAACCTCTTACAATTATTTGTGATGATTTATATAACATTTACAATACTATCGCTCATCTACCAAATATGCTTGCGAATAAGGGCACGTTCTTGATGGCTATCAATACAGTAATCATCGGTGAACCCAAATTCGGGTCATTTATTTTTTAAAATCTTATTTATACTAAAATGAAAAAGAACTTTTTACAATTATTTATGATGATTTATGTAGCTGTTACCACGCTATTGCTCATCTACTCATTCAATTCCAACAACAGATCTGAGGTTTCTTTCGAGGAAATATCAGTAAAACGTATTAATGTTGTCGATGGAGCTGGAAATAACAGATTGGTTATATCCAATCAAGAACTGATTCCTAATCCGATTATTGGTGGTAAGGAATATAAAAGACGTATAGCACCTGCGGGCATCATTTTTTATGATGAGCATGGTGATGAAGTAGGTGGTATTGCAATGTCTACTTTGGACAGTATAGGTTTGCGTGCTATTTCTTTTGATTATGCAAATGCGGATGCTATAGGACTCTTTGCACAAGAGGATTTAAATGGAAATAATTATAAGGCAGGAATAATGATTATGGATAAAGATTTATCTGGTAAACCAGGTAGCAATATTTCACGATTGAAATTAACAACAGAAAATGGCAACGCAGGATTGATTATTAACGGTCCGGACGAAAAACCTAGGATAAGCATTGTGGTGGATAGCATTGGTAATCCTTTAATCCAGTTATTTGATGAAAATGGAAAGGTTACAAAATCATCTTTCTAACCTCCTCTGTAATGATGTCTTCACAGGAACAATAAACCAATATTCAATCATTTAAAATTAATACTGAATTCTATGCAAATACGTACCTTAACAATAGAATATAGAGAAGCTCTTTTGGGAGCTATTAATACTGCTTTCGCTGATTACATTGTTCCATATCAACTCAACAAGGAACAATTGATGGCTAAGATTGCCTCGGAGAACATTCAAATGGAAAAGTCGGTAGGTGTATTTGCAGAAGGAAATCTTATTGCTTTTATGATGCACGGTGTACGTGAACAAAATGGCAATAAAGTAATTTATAACGCAGGTACAGGTGTTTTGCCTGAATACCGAGGACAGGGTTTAGTAAGCAAAATGTACGACTATATCCTGCCGTATTTAAAGGAATGCCAAGTAAAAAAAATAGTACTGGAGGTGATCGAAACCAACCAATCGGCTATTCGAGCATATGAAAAAAATGGCTTTTCCATAAAGCGTAAATTGTTGTGTTTTGCTGGGAGAATTCAAACTAACGTGGACTCAAATATAGCTTCCATTCAAATTATAGATAACCTTTCTTTCGACGTTTTTGAGTCGTTTTGGGATGTTAGACCAAGCTGGCAAAGTGATAGTCCAAGTATGGATATTTTAAAGCCGGAAGCTTTAGGTGCCTTTGTCAAGAATGAACTGATTGGTTATTTATTTTTCAATCTGGCAAATAGACGATTATATCAAATTGCAATATCACCTGCTTATAGGAGAAAAGGTGTCGGGACTCAGTTATTAGCCAGCATTCAACAGCAGATAACAGAAGAAAAAGTGCAATTAAACAACGTGGATGAAGGAGCAAAAAATCTAATATTGTTCTTAAAAAGACGAGGCTTAACCAACGTAATCAACCAGCTAGAAATGGTTAAAGAGTTATAGCCGGAACGAATTTCCTAGACATTCTCAGTCCGTTTGATCACTGATTGGTATTAACCTCGTTAACTTCCCTCTCCAAATCTTTGGATTTCTTGGTCCCACTCAGCAAAGGATGGACATCTGCCAGTGTCCATTTTTTTTTATGGATTTGCAATATTTGTAGGGTTTCCATTGATATAATTAATCACGTTCTCAAATGCTTTTTCGAAATATAACTCGTATCCGTTTTCTTCAACATACCCTAGATGTGGGGTACATACTACATTGTTATATTTTAGCAAAATAAAACTAGAATCAAATATTGGCTCTACATCATATACATCTAAACCAAAATTTATCTTTTGGTCACTTTGAAGAATATCCAGTATTGCCCCCTTTTCTATCAATTCAGCTCTAGCAGTATTGATCAATGAGGCATGTTCTTTCATGAGTTGTATATCTTCTTTTTTAACAATTCCAAAAGTGGCATTATTTAATCTGAGGTGTAAAGTAATAATATCAGCTTCTGCAAAGAATTCCTTTTTACTGTTGGCTTTATTAAAGCCTTCATCAACAGCTTTTTTTCTTGATCCTTCACTTCCCCAAATCAAGACATTGGCTCCAAAAACTTTTGCATACCGGGCTATTATCTGTCCAATTTTACCGTATCCCCAAATGCCTATTGTTTTGCCTTTAATTGAACTCCCCATGTTCACTTGCCACTTACCTTTTTTCATTCCGTCAATGGCTTGAGGAATCTTCCTAACGGTATTCATTAATAGAGCCCATGTTAACTCCGCTGGCGCGATTGGGGATCCAATACCTTCTGCAATTAAAACATTGAATTTCCTGCAGATATCAGGATTTAGATGATTGGAGATTTTACCGGTTTGACTGATCAGCTTTAAATTAGGTAACCTCTTAAGTAACTCTTCTGTAATTTCAGTTCGTTCTCTAATTAAAACAAGAATTACCGTATCTTTTAGTTTCTCGGCTAATTTGTCGATATCCTTTTCCGATGTATTTAAAATATCGACATCTTGATTTTTAAGAATTTCAAAACACTTTAAGTCTTTGATGACATTTTGGTAATCGTCTAAAATTGTAATCTTCATTATTTTCTAACATTATAACGCTTAGGTATTTACAATTGATTCTGCAAATTAGTATTATTTTTCCTACTTCAGCAGGATCAACCTCTCTTTTCACACAATTCAGATCGTTATTCCGGAGTCTATGCAGATCTACTCTTCATTTAAGGTGAAGAATGCTTTTTTTATGAAATTTTGGATATCCTGGGTTACGTAAAATAAATAACATCTCCTCAGACCTGATTTTAGTTTTCCATCAGCTTTCCAAAATAAGCAACTATTATCTTCATCCTTAACATAAGTCAGGATGGTATACCGCGAAACAAAAAAAACTTAATACAAAAAAACAAAGGGGAAGCTATATGAGTTTGTCTTCCTCTTTTGTTGACTTCCAGTCCGGTGTATTGTACAAAAACTCAGGAATTTCAGCAAGTGTCGATCGATGAACCTTATTTCCAATAGTATAAAACTCTTGGAAACTCATGATCAAAGGTTTCCACTTGTCTGGGTTAATACGGTTTGAGTCATCATCCATCAAAATAGACCTCTCTAAATACACCCTCATTATTTTTAGTTCAACCGTTATAATTTTACCTCGTTGAAGCACATCGTCATCCGCCAATTTATGAACTGCTTTGACTATAGCATCCATTTGCACGGGACATTCTTTTACCCTACACGCTTTTACGGTTTCCGAAAGCTCTTTTGTCAACCCTGCAGCTTCAAACTTATTTTCTTCATAACGATAGCCTTTTAACGTTTTAGTATGTGGAACAGGGGTTGATCCTGTGGTTCTAGCAAGTAAGTTCACTGCTCCGACTTGATTTACCGAAGGCAAATTCAAGACAGCTTCTTTATTCACTATTAAATTTTTAGCTGTTTGTGATGAAGTACCTATACCAATTATGCATCGCCAACCCAACCAGAAAATCGAAGAGATGGGAGCGAGATTGTCCGTACCATTTGGGTTTCGAGTACTAATAAGTGCTACGGGTGTGCCGAAATACAAAATAGAGGGATAACTTTTAATATGCATATTTTCAATAACCTATGATTCGTTTTTTTAATAATTCTTCAGCACATATTAAACTCCATAATATGTGGTCTGTAAAAATAAAGATGCTATACAGGTATTAAAATCCGAATCTTGCGGAATTTATCCAGAACAAAAAATGTAGGAGTGCAAGAAATTTTTAATCAATCTTTAGAAATATACTTTCAGAGTCAATGGCACATTGGAATCACTTAAATCCTTCACTTGGAAATAAAGGACTCATATTTTACCTTCTTAATTAGAAGTTTCTGATTCTTATACCTCCCTTAAAATAACATATCCTCAAGTCAATTATGCATGATTGGAATGTAACCTTTTTAGTGAAATCTTCACTAAAATTTTCAGGCATTAGATAAAAATTGGTAACTTATAACTGTTAATCAATTGACATGTAGAAATTTACCCAGAAATGGGTCTAAACCTTAAATCAATTTCTTACTATTTGGGAACCAAATGTTCCGTATGAAAAGAACAACAATCTATGCTATTAGTTGGTTATTATTGGTCTTAAAAACATTAATTGCCTGCAATGGGAAAAGTGCTCCAAAACATTCAGCATTAAAAGAGACCCTTGCCAACAAAAAACGAGATTATATACGAGAAATAGAAGGAGATGACGAAGAGGTTTCCAGGGAAACAATGAAAAGAGGAAAAGTGATGTTATCGTATTCGGATTGCTATACCTGTCACCGGGAAGATAGAAAAGCTATCGGCCCCTCATTTAGGGACATCGATCTTCGATATCCCAGAAAACAGGTGTTTATTCGGGTGCTGGCTCAACGTATTATCCATGGAGGCAGCGGTTCTTGGGGCTACTCAGTAATGAGTGCGCATCCCAAGTTACTTCCTGAAGATGCAGAAGCAATGGTCACTTACATTCTTTCTTCCTCTATTGAAGACCTATGATTATTGAAATATTGGTAATAGGTCCAACTTCCTGAAAACAGAGCTATTGGATTATGTCATATTAAATAATCAATATAAAACCAAGATTAGCATGATGGCGTAATGCACAGATAAACATTTTAAGCCTAAAGCACCATATATGATGCCTAAGAAATCTTCCGCTCCAAAAAGAAGCCTACTCGCAATCTGCGTAGTGTTTAGCGTACTGGGCCTATTGGTTTCACTCTTGAGTAGATGTAACTCTTCCGGGGACAGCTCCTCTTCTACTGCAAAGGGGGACTTTGTACTACCTAAATATGTCGATTATAATTACGATATCAAGCCAATCCTATCGGACAAATGTTTTGCCTGTCATGGTCCGGATAATAATACCCGTGAAGGTGGGCTGCGCCTAGATACAGAAGAAGGTGCATACAGCGCATTGGCCGAAAGTCCTGATAAACATGCTATTGTTCCTGGAAAGCCAAACATCAGTGAAGCTTTCCTAAGGATAACCTCAGATGATGAGTCCATCCTAATGCCCCCTATCTCCTCAAACTTACCTTTGAGCAACTATGAGATAAACTTAATTGAACGTTGGATAAAGCAAGGAGCAGAGTATAAACCACATTGGGCATTCACCCCACCGACCATGCCTGAGGTCCCCGAACAGAACAAAATTAAATGGGGAGATAACGATATTGACAAGTTCGTTCTTGATAAAATGCTAAAAGCAGGATTTGAACCTAGCCCTCAGGCAGACAAGAACAGGTTATTGCGTCGTGTAAGTTTAGATTTAACGGGACTTCCGCCTGAAGAAAAAGTCATGGAACGTTTTTTAAAGGACACATCCGTTAGTGCTTATGACCGTTTAATCGATGAATTGATGGCCTCACCGGCCTATGGCGAGCAAATGGCTTTACATTGGATGGATGTTGCCCGTTATGCCGATTCCTATGGATACCAGGATGATGATATAAGAACGCAGTGGCCCTGGAGGGATTGGGTGATCCACTCCTTTAATAAGAACATGCCCTATGATCAATTTGTGACCTGGCAGTTAGCGGGGGACCTATTACCTAATCCAACTAAAGAACAGATTCTGGCCACCGCATTTAACCGCAACCATAAGATAACAGAAGAAGGCGGTGTTGTTGAGGAAGAATACCGTGTGGCCTATGCTTTGGATAAAACCAACACCTATGCAAAAGGGATATTGGGGATTACCATGGAATGTGCTCAATGCCATGACCATAAATACGATCCGTTCACCCAGAAAAACTACTATGGTATGTTTGCTTTCTTTAATAACTCCTTGGAGAAGGGACTTGAAGGTCTGGTTAACTCAGGGCCCTCAAAGACACCTCGCCTTACCCTTACCCAAGAGGATCTCAAAGGCATACTGAACTTTATAAACCAACGAGATGATGACGGGGAGGTCACAGTCTCTGTGATGGGCGAACGTGACAGCATTAGGCCTACCTATATTCTTGATCGGGGATCGTATGATACTCCAAAAGAGCGTGTTTATCCCCAAACTCCCGAAGCGGTCCTTCCTTTTGACAGTGTTAAATATACATCCAATCGATTAGGGCTTGCCCGGTGGACCTTTAGCGATAAAAACCCCCTGACCTCTCGCGTTTTTGTCAATCAGATGTGGGCCATGATATTTGGGCGGGGACTGGTTGCCTCGGTTGCTGATTTTGGTAACCAGGGCGATTTACCGAGCCATCCGGAACTATTGGACTGGCTAGCATTGGATTTTCAAAAAAACGGTTGGAATGTCAAGAGACTGATGAAGCAATTGGTCACTTCTGCAACCTATAAACAGTCCTCGCAGATTACTGAAAAACATCTGGAAGAAGACCCTGACAACATTTATCTAGCAAGAGCAAAAAGATTACGCTTGCCTGCCCAGATGATCCGGGATCAGGTGCTGGCAACGAGCGGCCTGTTAAACCGGAGCATCGGCGGGCCAAGTATAAAACCCTACCAGCCTGATGGTATCTGGGAGGTGAGCAGTTCGGGCAGGGGCGCTCTTGCTCAATACATCCAGGATCACGGAGAGAACCTATACCGACGTGGACTATACGTATTTTTTAAACTGACATTGCCTCCTCCCAATATGCTAATCTTTGATGCCAGCAACCGGGATGCCTGCGAGGTGCAGCGCAACCGTACCAACACGCCATTGCAGGCTCTGGTAATGATGAACGATCCGGCCATATTGGAGGCCTCACGTGTATTCTCCTCTCGGTTAATCTCCGAATCTCCAAATAAAACTCATTCTGATTACATAAAGAAAGCTTTTAAAAGAGTGTTATGCAGAGATGCAACCGAAAGAGAACTAAACCTGCTGGATCAATATTATGTAGAGGAACTTGAACGTTTCACCAAGAAAAAAGAAGAGGCAAAAGCATTTTTGAATGTTGGGGAAGCTCCTATTGACCAAAAGATTCCCAAAGAGAAGTTAGCAGCCCTGATGTCTGTGGTACATGCGATCTACAACCTAGAAGAATCATTGACAAAAGGATAACATAGACTTGGAATCGATTAATTGATTTTTTATGAAGAAGAAAGATCACAGTTTTGATAAAGAAATAAAAGAGGCTCAACTGTTTCAGAACCGTAGACAATTTCTATCTAGCCTGAGCATTGGGATAGGAAGCGTAGCTTTAGGATCATTATTGATTCCGGATTTGTTTTCAGGAAAACCCGGAAGTCAGGAAGCTTTTGAAAAAGCACTTCCTCACTTTGCCCCTAAAGCAAAGCGTGTCATCTATTTATTTCAATCTGGTGGTGTCTCGCAGCTGGAATCATTTGACTATAAACCAAAATTGAGGGAAATGATTGGTCAAGATCTGCCTGCATCGATCCGAGGAGATCAGAGATTAACCGGAATGACAGCAGATCAGGCAAATTTCCCACTGGTAGGTTCGTATTTTGACTTTGCTCAGTATGGCCAAAGTAGAGCGTGGGTAAGTAGTCTTTTCCCATATATGGCCGGTGTCGTAGATGACCTTTGTATCATAAAATCAATGCATACCGATGCCATCAATCACGATCCTGCGATTACTTTTTTTCAAACTGGTTCTCAACAAGGTAGCAGAGCAAGCATGGGTGCCTGGTTGAGCTATGGTTTGGGAAGTGAGAATCAGAATTTACCTGGATTCTGTGTATTGGTTTCCAAAGGGAAAGGTAATGGACAAGGCGTATATTCGAAATTATGGACCAATGGATTTTTGGATTCAGTGCACCAAGGAGTGCAGTTCATGGGTGGTCCTGACCCTGTTCTATACCTAAATAATCCCGAGGGAACCAATAAAGCGAGCAGGAGAAAACTCCTTGACAAACTCGCCGAACTCAATAGCCTGCAGTATGAGACTTTTGGGGACCCCGAGATAACAGCAAAGGTTCAACAATATGAAATGGCCTATAGGATGCAAACTTCAGTTCCCGAGGTCACCGATCTTTCCAAAGAACCGGACCATATTATTAAGATGTACGGCCCTGAATGTCTGGTCCCTGGAACATATGCTGCCAATTGCCTTCTGGCGCGCAAACTATCGGAAAATGGAGTTCGATTTGTGCAACTCTACCATCAAGGGTGGGATCAACATGGTGGTTTGCCAGCAGAAATGACCTTACAGGCAAAAGATGTTGACCAAGCTTCTGCTGCTTTGATAACAGATCTCAAACAACGGGGTTTGCTTGATGAGACGCTAGTTATATGGGGTGGCGAATTTGGAAGAACAAATTATTGCCAAGGGAGCCTTACGGCCGATAATTACGGGCGTGACCATCATCCTCGATGCTTCAGCGTCTGGATGGCAGGAGGAGGAATAAAACCGGGAATGGTATATGGCGAGACGGATGAACTTGGCTACAATATCGTAAAGAACCCAGTACATGTGCATGATTTTCATGCCACTATCTTGCATACTCTTGGCCTGGATCATGAAAAACTAACATACAAACATCTTGGCAGAAGATACCGTCTAACTGATGTTGCAGGTAATGTAGTAAAAGATATTCTAGCTTAACAGAAGTTAAATGAGCTTAAAGAACTGGCATTTCAATACACTGGTAGGCTTAAATAGCTTTATCATTTTTTTTATATTGTTTGAAAACAGCATTCAAATTCCTGTTTTTCTGCAGGTCGTTGGCAGAATACATCCGTTGATGTTACATTTTCCCATTGTTATCCTTATTGCTTCCTGGTGCATGTTCCTGTTTCGTAAAAGAATACAAAAAGAGGTACCTAACATAAAATCGGTTATTAATGCATTATTGTTTATTAGTGCCTTATTAATTTCAGAAACGGTCATTATGGGCCTGCTGCTTTCAAAAGAAGGTGGATATTATGGAAATAGTTACCTCTGGCATAAATACACAGGTGTCCTGCTTTCTTTATTATCGCTGGGACTTGTGGCATATATACATTTTAATCAAACCCAGAGATACCACTACGTGTTTACTGTCGGGATGAATATAGCGATGGTCTTACTGCTGCTTGTCGGTCATTTTGGAGCAAGCCTAACTCATGGCGAAGATTTTATCTCTGCTCCCTTAGTCACTAAAAAAACCAAAGAACTGGATATTGAAAATGCAATGGTATTTGAGGATGCGGTCATGCCCATTTTACAGGACAAATGTATGGGTTGCCATAATTCAAGCAAACCCAAAGGCGATTTAGTGCTTTCAGATAGTGCCTCTATTCTAAAAGGAGGAAAAAATGGAAAATTATTCCTAGCCGGAAATCCGGCGACCAGTTTAATGATACAACGCTTGTTATTGGATATCGAAGATCAGCACCGGATGCCTCCAAAGGGCAAGCCTCAATTAAGCATCGATGAAATATCACTTCTAAATGCGTGGGTTCAAAGTGGAGGAAAGTTTAATGTTCCTTTGGCCACATTCAGTGAACGGGATACCTTATTCCAATCTGTAAAAGCAGTTTATGGTTTTCAAAGCCCTGAAAGCTATGACTTTGATGCTGCGGACCAAGGACTTATTGAAAAATTAGCAACACCTTATCGCGTCATAAACCCAATTGAGGCGACTTCCCCCGCACTAAATATCAATTTCTATGGAAGGGATTTTTTTAACGATCAGTCACTCTCAGAGTTAATTCCTATCGCTCATCAGATCGTATCGATGAACCTGAGTTCGATGCCAGTGAAGCAAGGAGATATCCAAACCTTAAAAAATTTCACAAACCTAAGGGTCCTAAACCTGAATAACACGAGCCTCTCTAACAGTGACATTATGTTTTGTAGTGTTTTGGAAAACCTGAAAAGTATTAGCTTGGTTGGTACAGAAATAAAGAGTGATGGATTAAAAAAATTGGCAAAAATGCCAAATATACGGAAGATCTTCGTATGGAATACCTCGATCAAACCCGAGGAACTGGAAAAATTAAAAAAAGAATTCCCGAAGGTACGGATTGATGTCGGAACCCGGCTGGACAATAGTCAAAAATTAGTATTGACATTACCCAAAATCAGCCCCTCCAGTAGTTTTTTCTTGAATAAAATGATGGTTTCCTTGTTCCACCCGATTGCTGGCGTACAATTGCGGTATACACTTGATGGATCTAGCCCAGACAGTTCCACTGCATTGATTTATCAAGAGCCTTTTCCGATTGAAAGAGACGTTTTAGTACGTGTTAAAGCAGTTAAAGACAGCTGGCTGCCCAGTGATGAAGTTTCTCAAAATTTTCACCTGACCTCAATCACTCCAGAAAGAGTGGAGTTAGAGAGCAAGCCGCATCGCCTTTATAGAGCAAGGAGAGAGCTAAGTTTTTTTGATTTGGAAAGTGGCGGAGAAAATCATGCCAATGGCAAATGGCTAGGTTTTCAAGGCAATGATCTTTCGGCCAGTCTTTTTTTTGACATCCCTGTCCAA
>JBEBRZ010000074.1:0-17519 GCA_040394615.1 Sphingobacterium mizutaii | reverse complement strand
TTTTTTATGAACTTAACTTTAAACCAACCTACGTAATCTACTATTCTATCTTATTAAAGTCCTTGTCATAAAGACCAACCAATAAGCTGTTTCCATTTTTATCGATCTTTAATCCGCCATATTGAGCTGTTTTGTATCTTTCTCCAGTTCCCTCTTCAAAGAAATAAGACTCTGCCCCAATATTCAAAGCCCAATTGTCAGGGCTGCTATATTCAATTAAATATTCATTTGGGTTCAAGGGTTCCCTATATTGCTGATAGCGAATCTTGTGAGCGATTTGGTTACTGTCAATATTCAAAACTACATATCCCCTTCTAGGAATACTATCCAGAAATACATTCTGACTGATGTCATAAGATAAGCGCATATAATCACCCTGCATCAATGATCTAGGATCCACAGGTGCTAATTTCAATAATACTAACGTTCCGTTATTTAGAATTTTCTCCTTCCGTTGTATGCTATAATTAAAATATCCCAACAACGCGATTAGATTTATAACAATCAATATGATACTAAGCTTTTTCATGATGTGTAGATTTTCTGAAGATCAATAGGTATAGAAGTAAAAAGAATAAACCAGCCAGAAACATAGTCATCGATTTATGTAATAGGGTCATATTCAGGTCGTAATAAAATATTCCAATGGCGTATATGAAGCTGATAATTCCTAATGCAATTCCTGTCTTATAATTGACTTTAAAGCTCAAAAGCAACAAAAGTAAAGCACCGGTGATGGCGGGTGACATGGCCGTAAACCCTAAGCTGATTAATACCACTACAAAAATTAATATCTTCTTATCTGTTTGTTTTCTGTCAAATTGATTTAAAATCGTGTTGATTATCCATATTATCAGGAATATTAGTCCGGCAGAGCAAAGCCAATTATACTGGAAGTTTGTATCTATAAGTGTTTGTCTGCTTACAAAGTACAAACTCATTAATAGGGAAACTGCCAAACCTGTTCTAATGGCTAAATACCGATTTGCTAGTGTTCTTTTCAAGCTCATTATTTTCGCCTCATTAAGCATCATATAACAGTTTAAAGAGGCCAAAGCAATAATTAATAGGTGAAGCAAGCTATCGTTCTTTGTGTCAAACAGTATATGAATGCAACTGCCGAAAAATATTAGAACGGATAAAAATGTGAGGATGTAGCTCCTACATATCAAAAGTGTAATTAGTGCAAATATTAAAAAAAAGGTGGTCGTAAGATATGGGGTAATTATTGTGTGCATATTCAAGGCAATGCTAAAAAGCACGTATGCCAAGATGTACAAACAAACAGATATAGTGTCTAATATAACTTTATCATACCGTTTGTTGATTACAATCGATACAAGAAAGAACGCAGCTGAAAAAATGTACATTGCAGACTGAGACCTATCTAATCGACTTAAATATAAAAATAAGACAAAAGCCAGGCTTGCCAGAACCCCACCTAGAATTGAAAGTATCTTGATGGTTAAGGGTTGTCCATTTCTTTCATCCTGATATGCGATCTCCAATGCAGGAATATCAGCTGATACATCATGACCAATCTTAGATTGAACACGATCTATTATTTCATGAATTTCTTGTTTATTTTTCATAAGAATTCTTTCTCTGTATTTTAATTAAGTTAAAAATGACAGCACTTACTGATGTAATAATAAACAGTGTCACAATCAGGAGCATTTCCATCCCTTCATTAAGTCGAAGTAATGCTGCTGAACAAATAATAATTAAGCAGAATGGTATAAGACCTAGATAGAAAACACTTTTTTGTTGAGTGCCATAACGAATACCAATAACATAAAAAAGAATCGAAGCTGCTATGATTGGTGCTATTTCTGTGAATGAGTAATTTGGTCTCATAATCCAGTTAACATTACTAAGTACAGACCATACTGCGGTAGTTATGGCTATTAGGTTTGTGAAATAGTCAGGGATCTTTTTTTGTTTCTGCCTGGCTAACCAAGCGGATATTAAAAGAACAGAACCGTTTAATACGAACAATCCTGCTGATAAATAAATGAAATCCCAATTTCTTGCGACCTGAATCCAATAGAGGTAAATTGTTAAATTGATTAAGCCTAGGAAGAAGATCCAAAGTGGTGGGAAATCGGAGATAAATACCCAAAGACATATAAATAGGGTCCAGGCGAGAAAAAAATCATAAGCATTGGCACCTGTTTGATACACCTGTCCAAATACAGCGAACATGACACCAACCAGAATTGCGCCGCCAGATAGGAGAATGTTTTTATATAAAAGCTCAATCTTCAATATTAAGGTTAGTGCAATTGTTATTACAACCAATCCTTGTACAAGACCTAATTTTATAAATTTATCTAACTGATCCCAGTTGTAAGCAAAGAAGAATACAATTCCTGTTGCCATAAGCCCAATACCTAATGTTAATAACAGTATTTGTATAAATCTTGACCATTTATCCTCAGTAGGATAAACAAATTCACGTAGGCTATGATTTAAGGCCTTTTCACTCATGTCGCTATTTTTCGATAAAAGCTGAAGGTCTTTTCTTTCTATATCTTTCATGCTGATCTAATGAAGGTAATTGATTTACTAAATAATTAGCATTAAACCCCTACAGCTTCACGAATGAATACTGCAGGGGTAACCGCTAAGTTATATCTTTTCTTCCTTAAATAATTTAGCGTCACGTGTGTTTTTCTGCACTGCAATCGCCGAGAAAACACTTAAAATAAACGACATAGCATAAAAGCCTTTTTCACTGAGAAGTAAATCGGCATTCCATAGTCCTATAATCAATAGTAATATGGATGCAAGGGTAGCAAACCAGCTCAAGCCATAGTATAGTTCAGTAACAGGCAAGCCCTCAGCTTTGTCCCTAACACTTTTCTGTACGGAGATTACGGCGAATAATCCAAAGAGGAGGATTACAAAATAATATCCCTTTTCATTTAGTTCCATTGTTGCATTCCAAAGACCAATACAATAACCCACTGTACCGGTTAATAATGCAAACCATGATGCGCCTATGAATGCACCTGTCGGTTTGAAAGCGGTTGTAGTCTCATCTACATTTTGGATTGGAGTTGTAAGCTCCTCTGTTTTGTTGTTTAGCGGTTCCATTTTTTTATGTTTTAATGATTAATATATTTCAAATGTCGGGTAGAAAATTAATGATGGAAAGCTAATAACGAAGTAAAACTGATGATATAAAGTGTATATTTAACCTATTATTGTTCAAATAAAATACGATATGGATTCTCTGGCTGAACTTATTCATCTACTTAATGATCAGGATGTATCTGATTTTAAAACATATTTAGAAAGAAAGAATAAGCGAAATGATGTGAAAAACATTAAGTTATTTGATTTGATAAAAACTGACGATATAAAAGCTATAAATGGTTTATATAAAAAGTCAAAAAATAAAGACGCATACCATGCTTTAAGAAAAAGGTTACATGATAATTTATTATTATTCCTTTCTCAGCGGACTTTTGAAAGTAATAATCATGAAATCTATGAGTTACTGAGACACTTGGTAGTTGCACGTTTCTTACTTGAAAATAACTTGATTAAGATCGGATTTAAATCGTTGGATAAGGCAGAGGAGTTAGCAAAGAGTCAGGAGCAATTTAGCTTATTAAATGAAATCTTGTTATTGAGATTGCAGTTTTCTCATTTAGATGAACATATCAACCTAGATGTACTGACGGAAAAATTCCAGATAAATCAGAGTCATATGCAAAGAGAAGCGAAACTACGGCTTGCTTATGCATCTCTGCGAAAAGAACTGAACGATATCCATCTCAAAGGAAAGATTGTGAACCTCTCTGAAGTGATTGAGAAAACGATTAAACATTTTCAGATTAATATGTTGGATCTGATGAATTATAAATCACTTTATCAAATACTATATATTGCAAATGAATATGCTGCTATTCAACAGAATTATGGATTAGTAGAAAAGTATCTAAAAAAGAGTCATCAGTTTATTCAACAACAAAAGCTCAATAACCACGCTCAAGTATTCTATCATTTACATATTCTCTACTATTTGGCCAACTTCAGTTTTAGAAATAAGTCATTTGTAGAAAGTTTGCAGTTTTTGAGTCAAATGGATGACTTACTTGAAAGCCATAAACAATATAAAGGGCTTCATTTTTTAAGGCAGCAACTCCTATATTCGTTAAACTATAATTTTCAAGGACATTTTCGGGAAGCTCTTGATACGATAGATTATGCTTTAAACAATTTGCCCAAGCAAACAAAGCAGGAGGATCTTGTTGATTTAATTTTATCCAAGGCGATGTTTTTGGCACAATTGCATGATGATAGTGCACTGAAATACTTGTCCAGACTTACCCATACAGATGCTTGGTATGAGAAAAAATTAGGAATGCTGTGGACTATTCGGAAAAATGTGATGGAAATATTACTACAGGCACAATTTGATAATATAGAATTGGCAATTTCACGATTAAAGAGTTTCCGAAGAAGATACAGAAGTTATCTTTTACAAATTAAGGAAGACCGAGTGCTGCAATTTTTAACTTTGGTAGAAAAATATCTTAATAAACCTGATTTGATTTTCCAACAAAGCTTTCAGCAATCTGTTTATGCTATGTTACAATTAGATGAAAACAAAGATATATTCAATTTAAGTTTCATTGCATGGCTTATTTCTCGATGGGAAAAACGTAGGCCCTATGAGGTGACATTAAGGTTAATAAGAGAAATGGAAGGGATTCACCGATAAAAATGACGTAATGGCAGGTTTTTTTGTGCCAATTACCTAATTGTCAAGCGGAAAAGTTTCATTGGAATAAGAATTGGTGTATTTTTATAAAAATAATTAAATTTAGAGAATGGGTTGGGCAACGAAAAAAAGTAGACCTTGGGAAATCAAGCAGCTGGTGTGGACATTTTTGTCTATCCTGATGTTTCTGCCTTTGCCAATACATATTCACCCATTGGTGATGATGTCGCAAGCGAAGAAATCAAAGGTACGTTCATGGATGATTACAGCATGGCTTTTTCTGGCAATAGAATTAGGACTTTTGTTCTCCTTTGTAATTTTCTTCGGTGCACTAAGTCAGGCGATGCTATTGACTTTAGGTGGGTCTGTTTTATCCTACATCGTGGGGAACGCTTTATTATTAAATCAAGCCAAGCCTTATTTACAGCGATTAGAGCTTTCAGAAGTTCGGGATTTGTACTGGATTCCAAGTATAAATTCTCAAAGACGAATTGAATTATCAGCGCCGACTATTGATACCCCTCAATTTTTTGTAGAAAGGTTATTACATTGGCGGAAAGAAATCAATAACAGAAATATCCATAAGGATATTGATAATATATTGAGGTTATTTAATCTATTGGAAAAGAAGGATAGACGTGAAGCTGAGAAGTTTCTGGTGAGACATTCCACAGTAGTTAATGTTTTGATGCAGTATGATGAATTAGAAAATGCACAATTGAACAATAGCATTACTTTAGAATCTAAAAAGAAGCTGGAAAACGTTATTCGTCAAGCTGCGGTAGCAATAGAGCAAGAAGTAACAAACCAATTTAAGTTAGGGATGTTGGATGTTTCGGCAGAAACGGATGTCTATATACAAACCTTAAAAAGTAGAAACCTTTTAAAAGAATAATATGGCAAATTTAGATTTGACACATCTTGATGATGATCAAAATAATAAACCTTCTGAAGTAAAAGTGAATTTCACTGAAGAGGAGAAAACACTTATTAAACAATATAAAGATAAAATCAACTTAACTTCTACCACTGATATTATCCAGTTTGGAGTAGGGTCTCAAAGTAATGTGAGTAATTTTTCGAATGAAATTTTAAAACAAGTACGTACTAAGGATCTTGGAGGTGCCGAGGATATCCTGGTAAACCTTCGATCTGAAATCCGTGAGTTCGATGAACGTGTAAATAAAAAGCCACTGATTCCTTTCTTTGACAACATTAAGAAGAAGATTGGTCGTATGCGTACAGAATATGCTTCTGTTGAGAAGAATATCCACTCAATCGAATTGAAGCTGGAAGGTCATTATAAAAACTTGGCTAAAGATGTCAATATCTTTGATAAGCTATTTGTTCAAAATCAGCAATATTTCAAAGATTTATCTTTACATATTCAAGCAGGAGAGGAGAAGTTGCAGGAAGTTATAAGTACTACTTTACCAGCCTTAAAAGCGGAGGCAGAGTCTACGGGTGATCAGCATAAAGTTCAGGAATATAAAGATTTGGAACAGCATGTAGTTCGTTTTGAACGAAAAATACATGATTTGAAACTTACCCGTATGGTGGTATTGCAGACGGCACCTCAAATCAGGATGATTCAAAGCAACAGCAGTTCTCTTATGGAGAAAATACAATCCAGTATTGTTAATACGCTACCATTATGGAAGAATCAAATGGTATTAACCCTCGGGATTGCACATGCACAAAGTGCTCTGGAAGCACAACGCGCAGTTACGGATGCTACAAATGAACTGTTGAGGAGGAATTCGGAAATGTTGAAGGATGCTACCATTAATGTCGCAAAAGAAACAGAACGCGGTATTATCGATATGGACACCATCAAAAAAGCGAATACCGATATTATTACTACCATAGAAGAAGTATTAAGAATTCAACGTGAAGGTCGTGAGAAACGTAAAGTTGCAGAAACTGAATTACTGCAAGCGGAAACAGAACTTAAAACTCATATTCTGAAGTCATCCGATGATAACAGGTTAATAAACTAATAAAAGACTAATAAAAAAATGTCGATCAGCAATGATCGACATTTTTTTTATAACTCCCATCTCTTTTTGGGGATGCAAGTAATATCTGCGGTTTTTCTTAATATTATTGGTCTGCTGTCAAATTTGTTTTCAAGTACGAGGCTATCTTTTCCTTTATGAGCGATTAAGAATCTGGGGCCATAGGGGCCTTGTTTGTAGCAACCGGATATTTTTTGTTTGCCGTTTGGTTTAGTGTATACACCTTCCGTTATCAGGCTGTCACCACGTACTGAATAAACAGCTTTCGCATATTCTGTCCATTCTCCGTTTTTATAACAACTGTCAGGAATACTTTGCACTTTACTTCTTACATGCATAATAGCATATACCGAGTCGCATATAAATCTTAGCTCATGCAGCGTATAGTTTAACATCTGATCTTGCCCCGGAATGCTGTCTTGTATCCATACCCCTTGCAAATAATCTGCGCCTTCGCCTTGCATGTCAGTATGACGCTGGCAACTCGAAAAAATAAAAAGCATACCTACCATGATCGATAGGTATGCTTTTATTTTAGAATATATATTATTCTTTTTATTCACTATGTTATTTTAAGCTGCCTACCATTTCTTCAGGTTTCACCCATTCGTCAAACTCTTCTGCAGTAACATATCCTAATTTGATGGCAGTTTCTTTCAAAGTAGAATTTGTTTTATGGGCAGTTTGTGCAATTTCAGCGGCCTTATAGTAGCCAATCTTTGTATTTAATGCCGTAACTAACATTAACGAATTATCAACTAACTGTTTGATTCTATCGTAGTTTGGTTCAATACCATTTGCGCAGTGTTCTTCGAAAGATACACAAGCATCTCCGATCAAACGTGCGGATTGTAAGAAGTTAGCCGCCATTACCGGTTTAAAAACGTTCAGTTCATAATGTCCCTGCGTACCGCCGATTGTGATTGCTACATCATTACCCATAACCTGTGCAGCCACCATCGTTAATGCTTCACATTGCGTAGGATTAACTTTACCCGGCATGATAGAAGATCCAGGTTCGTTTTCGGGAATTAATATTTCGCCAATTCCTGAACGTGGACCTGATGCTAACATACGGATATCATTTGCGATTTTATTCAACGACACGGCTAATTGTTTCAATGCACCGTGAGTTTCTACAATAGCATCGTGAGCAGCTAAAGCTTCGAACTTATTCTCTGCGGTAATAAAAGGAAGTCCTGTAAATTCTGCGATATATTTCGCTACAAGAACATCATATCCTTTTGGTGTATTTAATCCTGTACCTACAGCAGTTCCTCCTAAAGCTAGTTCTGAAAGGTGTGCTAAGGTATTCTTTACGGCTTTGATGCCGTAGTTAAGTTGAGCTACATAACCTGATAATTCCTGTCCTAAAGTAAGCGGTGTAGCATCCATTAAGTGCGTACGACCAATCTTTACCACATTCATGAACTCTTCAGATTTTTTCTTCAAGGTATCCCGTAATTTCTCTACTCCCGGAATTGTCACCTCAGCTACCGCTTTATAAGCAGCGATGTGCATGCCGGTAGGAAAAGTGTCATTTGAGGATTGAGATTTATTTACATCGTCATTTGCTTTCAAAACAGGCTCTCCTTCACCAATCTTTCCGCCAGCCAACACTTGAGCACGATTCGCGACAACTTCATTCACGTTCATGTTTGATTGAGTACCCGAACCGGTTTGCCAGATAACCAATGGAAACTGATCATCTAATTTTCCTGCTAAGATTTCATCACAAACTGCAGCGATAGCATCACGTTTCTCTTGTGATAGTACGCCTAAATCGCAGTTTGCAAATGCTGCTGCTTTCTTCAAATAAGCAAAACCCTCAATAATTTCATGCGGCATGGATGCTGCCGGTCCGATTTTAAAGTTGTTTCTAGAACGTTCAGTTTGTGCTCCCCAGTATTTATCTGCAGGAACCTGAACTTCACCCATGGTGTCTTTTTCTATTCTGAATGACATAATTGCAAAATTTTTATTGGCAAATCTAAGGAAAAATAGAGAATTAAGCTAAAATATGCCAGGCTATTAAGCTGAAATTTTAAGTTAGCCGGCGCTGTACGTGTTCTTCTATATGGTGATATAGCTGTTTAGGTTTCAGTGTACGCCAAGGGAAGTTGTTTAGGTATTCGCCAAAATTGATGTAGTAATCGATATGATTATCCATAAATTCTTTAATGACATGATCCCGAAAGTTTAATCCAACGATCCAGCCATCTTCAATATCATTGAACCATTCCTCGTAATAAGAATCATCCGAAGCATGGAAGTTTAATACATTCTCTCCAATCAATATGAATTTATTAATTCCTTCATCGATTAAAAGATCTAACAATTCACGTTTTAAGACCATGATATCATTGTAAATGGCATCATTCCATTCTCCGATTAATTCGATAATGCAATAGCCTTTTTCATATTCAACATATAGAATCTTGAGATAAAGCGTTTGTGATCCAAAGAAATCCCATTGCGGATGTAGCAAGAAGTTATAAACTTGTTTGTCGAACTCAAACTCGTTATAAACCGTTCCAAAAAACGGGCTTCTTTCGTCCTCTGAGGCGATATAATAATCTCGCCAATTATAATATGGTTCTAATTCGTGCATCTATCTGTAAAATTATTGAAAATTGAGGAATTATTACCAAAGAAGGTCTTTTTTGGACTGTTAATTGTTATAAAATATTTATTATTAATTTCTTTTAAACAAAATGTTATTAGAGTAATTTTGTGGGCCAGACCATAGATGCAGAACGGTAGAAAGAGAAATATATTTGTCGCCGCGACATACGCCGCGACGCTCCTGTTGGGACTAATCCTTGGGCAGAACTATTCTGACCAACAAGGATTTAATACCGGTGGATCTCTTGTGCCTATTGGTCTTTCTGATAATTCCTATAAAATCCAACAAGTAGTAGACCTTATTTCAAATCGATATGTTGATAGTATTAATATGGACTCTGTCCAGAATGGAGCTATTAACCATTTAATTTCCCATCTGGATCCTTACTCCACTTTTCTCACTCCAAAGGAATCGAAAACACAAACTGAAGTTTTGGAGGGAACATTTGAAGGAATTGGGATGGAATACTTTAACTTGAATGATACCTTATTAGTTGTTGGTGTTATTACAAATGGTCCGGCGGATAAGGGCGGGTTCAAGGTCGGGGATAGAATACTCAAAATTGGGAAAAGACAAGTCGCAGGTATATCTGTCAGTAAAGAGGAGGTTGAAAAATTAATGCGTGGAAAGCGAGGGTCAGAGGTACAGATGGTTGTCGAGAGGGATTCTGTTTTATTGCCTGAACCATTAAAAGCCATCCGTGATCAAATAAATGTGAGTTCCTTAGATGTTGCTTATTTGTTGAAGCCAACCATCGGCTTTATTCGTATTCGTCGATTTTCTTTAAAAACTGCGGAGGAATTTAGAACGGCGGTAATTGATTTGAAAAAACAAGGGGCTAAAAGCATCATCCTTGATCTTCGTGATAATGGTGGTGGTTATTTTCATATTGCCATTAAATTGGCCAGCGAATTTTTTGCAGATCAACGCCTGATGGTCTATACCGAGGGAGCTCATGAATTTCGACAAGACTATCTTTCCGAAGGTAAGGGAAGTTATGCGCAAGGCAAATTGGTGGTTTTAATTAATGAGCGGACAGCCTCTGCCAGTGAAGTAGTTTCGGGGGCAGTACAGGATTGGGACCGAGGTGTCCTGATCGGAAGAAGGTCTTTCGGTAAAGCAACCGTACAAGAACTTTTTGATTTCGCTGATGGATCAACTATTAATCTAAGTATTGCCAGGTATTATACCCCATTGGGCAGAAGCATACAACGGAAATATTCACCCAACTGGTCTACTATGGCCAATTATCCAAGTATGTATAATGGACTTTGGTCCTTAGATACGACCTATTCGCATGCTCAGTCTTATCAAACCCAATTGGGTAAAAAATTATATAGTGGGGGTGGTATTGTACCAGATGTTATTATTCCTATTGACTCTAATGAGGTGAGTTTACTTTATAAGGACTTAGTTCAATCGAGCTTGATTGAACAATTTGTGTATAGCAGGTTTACCAAGAAACTTCCTGCTTATTCTATTGAAAATTTCCTTCAGGGGTATAATTTACCGACCACAGAATACACGAGTTTCATAAAATTCCTAACAGATAGGGGATGGAATATTTCTCCAAGAAAACAAAGAGATTTACATGATTTGATTCAAAGTGATATTGAAGCATTATTAGGTAGATATTATTTTGGTAGGGAGGCCTATTTTAAGGTTAAGAATCGATTTGATTCATTTGTAGAAGCTGCATTAAATCAATTGGAAGGAACTATTAGCTAGCTGATTTAGGAGTTAATTTATGCTTAAATCAGCATAAACCGGGTAATGGTCTGAAAGCTTTTTCTTAATTATCTGGTAATTATTTACTGAGAATTTTTTTTCACAAAAAATATAATCGATTTGTAGAATAGGAAGCAACTCATAATGAGTGACACCCCAACCATTTCCTTTTTCCTGAAAAGCGTTTTTCATGTTCTTTCCAATTAAATTAGCGGAATAAGACATTGGCGTATCATTGAAATCGCCCATCACAATCTTTGGAAATTCGGTTTCTTTCATGTGCTCAAATAAAGATTCAGCCTGGTTGCTCCTATGTTCAAAAGCCCATTTCAATTTCCTTCCTACCTGTTTGGTTTTTGTCTCTTCATTCCCATCCGCACTTTTCGGGTTTTGAATAAATTCCTTATCCTCATTCTGAAGGCCAAAAGAACGTAGGTGTACATTGTAAACTCTTATTGTGTCTTCATTTTTTACAATATCTACATAAATAATTCGGTTTATTCCGTATTCGTTTTTCTTGATTAAACCCGAATTAATAATAGGAAATTTTGAAAAGATAATCTGTCCGTATGCATCATACTCATTCTGTTGGGAAGGCGCAAAATAATAGCTATCGAAATTGATTTTCTTTTTAATCTTTTCGCTAAATCTTTTATTTCCTTTTATGGTACTACTAAATTCTTGTAAACAAAGGATGTCCGGGTTGACCTCTTCAATTATTTTGGTAAACTGATCTTTGACAGGTGTATCTGGTTTACGAATCGGTTCAAACATGTGGACATTATAAGTCATCACTCTTAAAGAAGAGTCTTCTTTTTTATCCAAGGTGACCTGACTAAAAGTGATATGCTTCGTCATTAAATTCCATCCTGCAAGAATGGCTATTAATGAAAGGAGCGAAAATTTTGGCTTTCGCAGAATCCAATATATAATGAAACCTATATTGATCAGTAAGATTGGGAGATAGCCTAATCCCAGGAAGGAGATTGGCCAGAAGGACTTAGGGTTAATGATAGATGCTGAATAACACAAAAGAAGAGCTAGTATCGCGGCTACATTGCCAAGCATTACGGTCTTACTGAAATAACCTAAATTCTTTTTTTTAATTAACATTATTCCTGTTCTTCTCTACTTACCCTAAATAGGATTTCTTTCTCTCGTGAAGATAGACTTTCATAACCATTTTGAGAAATTTTATCCAATATTTCATCTATAACATCTTGGTTAGGTAAATCAGCTTTAAAACTTTTATACTTAGGTGACTTTTTAATCGAATGAACGACCCTAAGTTTCTTTTTAGTTTGAAATAAGAAAATTTTACTAAGATCATTACCATTTTGTAGTTGTCGCATAAATAGTGTACCCCAACCTATCGAAATCAAAAACGAACCTGCGGCAGCACGATTTGCAAATACATAGAATATGAGTTGTATTGCGAAGAATACGATAGCTATGGTCCTGAATTTCACTGTGCCAAATAAAAACAATCTTATTTCCATATTTGGTGTCAGGCATAATAAACTGGCCATCAAGGCGGCCAGACCCATGGAATTAGAAAATAAATAGGGAATTGGTCCCTTTGTCATATATGGAATTCCGGAGATTACCATAAAAGATAACCCTGAAATGATGAAGGCACCTAAAAAAACAGTAAGAAATTGTCTTTTATTTAGAAAGTTTAAAAAACTATTTCCTATCCAATACAACCAGAGACAATCAAAAACAATATTAAAAAGCCCTATATAGATAAAAGGATAGGTAATCAGGGTCCAGGGCTTTACAATAAAACCGGAAAAGCTGTTAGGTAAGGTTAAATTCGTCAGCATCCAATCATATAATGGAAAGTCAATAACGTTGAGATCCACTAACAAATCGGCAATATGTATGCTGATGAATAAGAATATCTGAAGGGATAAAATATAAGGAATTGGAGAACCTGTTTGATAGGTTGTCCTAAAGAACATCTTCAATCCACTTTCCTTTTTCATATTCTATTTACAATATTAATAATAATTTGTTCTCTTAATTCCCCAAACTTTTAGAAGGATAAAACCGAACAGGGCTCCACCCACATGTGCTAAGTGAGCAATTGATGATCCGGCATTTGAAAATCCTAATACTAATTCTATAACAATTAAAATTGGAATAAAGTATTTGGCCTTGATAGGAATCGGTAGAAATATCAACATTAATTCAGCATTTGGAAACAAATAACCATAAGCCAGCAGTAATCCGTAAATAGCTCCCGATGCACCTACTAAAGGTGTGCCATAAATAGAAAGTAAAGTCCCCAATTGTTCCTGATTAATAGGAAGATTGGTTGAAACCATTCCGGTAGTAAAGTTGAAATTTAAGAATTGAGAAGCCTTTACAGTGCCAGCGATATTGTATACTTCAAATGCTTGTATTCCATATTGCAACACCAATGCGCCGAGACCACAGATTAAATAAAAATTAAGGAATCGTTTTGGTCCTAATATTCTTTCTATCACTGATCCAAACATGACCAAAGCGAACATATTGAAAAATATGTGAGCAAAACCACCATGCATAAACATGTATGTGATGAGCTGCCATATTTTGAAAAATGGAGAATCAGGATAGAAAACGCCAAAAAATCTAGTTGCCTGATCAAAGATCATGGATCCAATAAAGCATATCACATTAATGATTAAAAGATTTTTTGTGACGGTTGGTAAATTTCCTAAAAGGTTATTCATATAATTTTTTCAAATTTTAAATGTTCTTACCAAAGCGTTCCGCTAGCTCTTGTAAGGTGTATGTGATAATAACAGGTCTTCCCGAAAGCGAGATATTAGGAGATTCACAGGCAAATAGTTTATCAATGAGTTCTGCCATACCTTCGTTTTCCAATTTTGTACCTGGTTTAATAGCTGCGTTTTTTGCTAAACTTTTTGCCAAACGCTCTCTTTTATTCAATCGCAAGTCGCTTTGGTTTTTAAAATCTTCCAGTAGCTTCTCAATAATCTGTCCTTCATTGATGTTTTCAAGATCTGCTGGAATTCCATCAACAATATACGTAGTTTTCCCAAAAGGACGTAATTGAAATCCCAAAGCATGAATTTCAGGGAGTATGTCCTGAACTAAAGCAAAATCCGCTGAGTTCAATTCAACTGTCTGTGGAAACAAACTCTGTTGACTAGAACCTTGATTATGCTGTAATTGTTGTTGAAATTGTTCAAAAAGTATACGTTCATGAGCGGCTTGCTGATCTATCAGCATAAAACCGGAATGAATCTGAGATACAATATAACGATTGTGAAGTTGAAAAAACTGCTTTTTCGGTTGGTCGGAGGGTTGAATGATAGGCGATTCTGCGCTAACTTCATTTTCCACAGGTAAAAAACTCAGCTGCTCTGATTCATCAGATTCCGTAATCTGATACAAGCTGTCCCAGTTCTGAGGTATACTAGTCTTTCGTTCTAGCTGTTCAGGATTACTATAGCTTTTAGTATACTTAGGAATACCGTCGTCAAAAGGATTAAAATTCGGATTGAAGTTTATCGTTGGAGCCTGAATTTCCTCCAAAGGTTTCTGAGTAATCAAATTATTGAAACTTGTTTCCTGTTCAAAATCCAATGTTGGCGCAATATTAAATCTGCCTAGACTCCTTTTAACCGCAGAACGTAAAATAGCATAGATTGCTTTTTCATCCTCATACTTAATTTCTGTTTTGGTCGGATGAACGTTAATATCAATCTTCGAGGGGTCGATATCAATGAACAAGACATATAAGGGAAAGGTATCTGAAGGCAGGATATCCTCGTATGCATTTAATACTGCATGATTTAGGTAAGGATCTTTAACAAAACGGTTATTCACAAAAAAGAACTGCTCACCACGGGTTTTCTTCGCAAATTCCGGTTTACCAATAAAGCCTTTAATGTTTAAAATGGTTGTAGTTTCTTCAACTGGGACCAATCTTTGGTTATAGTTATTGCCAAATAAATGGACAATACGTTGTTTAAGTGCTTCTTTGGGAAGATGAAACAGTTCGTTACCGTCACTGTGAAATGAAAAGAAAATATTAGGATGTGCCAGTGCTATTCGTTGGAACTCATCAATTACATGTCTCAGTTCAACTGAATTGCTTTTTAGGAAGTTTCGTCTTGCGGGAATATTATAGAAAAGGTTTTTTACCGCGATGCTGGTTCCGGCAGGAGCCTGATCCGGAAACTGCTGGATAATTTCAGATCCTTCAATTTCAATTACGGTGCCCAATTCATCCTCCGTGCGACGTGTTTTTAACTCTACATGCGCAATTGCAGCTATAGATGCCATAGCTTCTCCACGAAAACCCATGGTACGGATAGCAAATAAATCCTCTGCTTTCCTTATCTTGGAAGTAGCATGTCGTTCAAAGCACAGCCGTGCATCCGTCACACTCATTCCACAGCCATTGTCGATTACTTGAATCAATGACTTCCCCGCATCTTTAATAATAAGTTTTATATGATCTGCTCCTGCATCAATAGCATTCTCCATGAGTTCTTTAACGGCTGAGGCTGGTCGTTGTACAACTTCACCTGCAGCAATCTGATTTGCTACTGAATCCGGAAGCAATTGAATGATATCCGACATAATCTACAAAGGTACAAAAATGACTGAAATCGTTAGACCATTCTGCTCTTCTCTTTATCCTTAATTTTGATATATTTTCGATGGGAGAAACCTGTTGTTCTAATGGTTTAATAGTCAGGCTAATATCACGCTTGGGAGAAAATCATTTCAGGAGTATGACGAAAAATACGCCTGAAATGAAATATTTTTATTCAACTATTTTATCGACAATTGCTACTGCTTTGTCCAGATCTTCTTTAGTAACAGTTAAGTGTGGTCTAAATCGAATTGTCTTATCACCACAGCCTAGTATTAGCATATTCTCTTTCAAAGCTTCCGCAACAAATTTGTCTCGTGCTTCTTCAGTCGGAAGATCAAAAGCAATTAATAAGCCTTGTCCTCTAACATTGCTGATTGAAGGATGTTTATCTTCTAATTCCATCAATTTAACCAGTAGATATTCTCCTAATGATTCAGCCTTATTAACTAATCCTTCTTTTTCAATAATTTCAAGGATTAATTTGAAACGGATCATATCCACCAAATTTCCGCCAAAAGTAGAATTGATACGACTTGATTCTTGAAAAACATTGTTTTGTACTCGATCAAATTTTTCTCTATTCGCTAATATACCGCATACCTGGGTTTTTTTACCAAATGAGATGACATCGGGTGTAATACCATAATGTTGATAGCACCACATCTTACCAGTCATCGCAATTCCGGTTTGTACTTCATCTAAAATTAAAATGATATCATTTTTATCACAGATTTCTCTCAGTTTGACGAAGAATTCTTTACGGAAGTGGTTGTCACCTCCTTCAGCCTGGATTGGTTCCAGTATTAAACATGCGATGTCATTAGGATTGCTGGCGATTGCTGATTCAATTTCTTGGATAGCTTGTTTTTCTAATTCTACCGTTTCAGCAATTGATTCTTCTGTTAAAGGGAATTTTAATTTTGGGTTGGTAATCCTTGGCCAATTAAATTTGGGAAAGTACATATACTTTCTTGGATCTTTGGTGTTTGTTAAGGAAAGCGTATAACCGGTACGTCCATGGAAGGCTTGTTTAAAGTGAATGACCTGGCTTGCTTCCTGATCTATTCCTTTAGATTTATTCAACCTAGTTTTCCAATCGAATCCTGCTTTCAGAGCATTTTCAACTGCTAATCCACCTCCGTCAATAAAAAAGCAATAACTTAATTCTTTTGGGATTCCAACACGTTCAAATGTGTCTAAAAAATCAGCATATTCATCAGGATAAATATCAGAAAGGGCAAGTTTATTGATGGCAACATGCTCAATCTGACCCTTGTTGGCTAATATATATGGATGGTTATACCCAACGGGGGAGGAGGCAAACATACTAAACATGTCCAAGTATTCTTTGCCATCGATATCAACAACATAAGATCCGTGAGATTTATCAAGATCCATAACCAACGGCATTCCGTCGGCTAAAATATGCTTTGCAAGTCTTTTATGTGTTTCTCTCATATTCGTTTATAAATCAAATTTTATTCCTTGTGCTAAAGGAAGATTAGTTGTATAATTAATGGTATTTGTTTGTCTGCGCATATAAATTTTCCATGCATCAGAACCGGATTCTCGACCTCCGCCAGTGTCTTTCTCTCCTCCAAAAGCACCACCAATTTCAGCGCCCGAGGTTCCGATGTTCACATTGGCAATACCACAGTCTGAACCGTTTTGGCTTAGGAATAATTCCGCCTCCCGTAGACTATTGGTCATAATTGCAGATGACAGCCCTTGTTTTACAGCATTTTGTAATGCGATAGCATTGTCGACCTCTCCTTTATATTTAATTAAATA
>JBEBRZ010000073.1:0-17541 GCA_040394615.1 Sphingobacterium mizutaii | reverse complement strand
GTCTGTTGTCTAATCACTAATTACCCATTGTCCAATCAAAATAACTTCCTGAAGCTTCTAATTCATTGTCATTTATCTGGAAAGTGAAATCCAGGTAATCACTTTTGCAACTTTCAGTATCAGAGCAACAGAATTTACGATCAATATCAAATGACATACGAAAGCCGCCTTTGTTTTTGGTCTGATCATAAGAGAATTTCGTAATCAAAAGATTATTTACCGTCGGACTCCCGTCCTTATCTGATAATTCATCAAATATAAACCATCGAAAATTTTCCAATTCATTTTTTGGAAGTAGTTTCAATAAATCCTGAGGCTTTTCCATCAATCCCTGTAATTGATGAGAATTAATAGGAATATGAAATTTAAACGCTTTACTTTCCATAAGATATTAGCTTTTCTATCTGTTTAAGATCAAGGAAATACTGACTGAATTTTGATGTGTAGATCTTATTTTGTCCGGCTATTTCCAATAATGCCTTGGCCACCAAATATTCATTCACCCTACGATTGAATAATCGATTTGATTTATTATAAATGATGCTGCCCTGTTTAACAAGATATAAACTCGAAGACATTTTTTTAAATGTTATATCTTGAATTAATAGATTGAACTCTTCTTCCCAAAAACTAACAAAATCTAGGATGCATTGTTCGAAAATGCTATCTGAAATATATGCTATTAGCTTTTCATGATTAATCCTGCTCACGTTATTTTTAGAATAATAGATGATGTCATTCTTTAAATAAGGTCTACTGTTCCCGGATTGAAAAGCTCGTGCCGGGTATTTCTTATCAAAAAGATTGATTGTAAAGAATTCAATAAAATCTTCATCCGGATTAGTTTTGAGCTTTCTGTTTTTTGAGTATTGCTGGATATAGGTCGCCAGCTCATTAATCGAATACCGAGCAGCAGCGTAAATAGTAGGTATCTCCTTATTTTTATCATCTATCCGGATTCCTTCTTCCTCTGTAGGAATAAGCTTGTAGTCTTTATTTTCAATCTGAATAATCATTAATGCAAAGTAATAAATCCGAATGGGATTATTCAATTTGATCAATTATATAAAAAGTGTTACTTCAAGAATTTTTAAGAATCCTTATGTTTGCATAAGAACTTACCAAAGTTTTGAAACAAAAAAGGTTAATTATGAAACAATATGTATTAATGGCAGCATTATTTGCGAGTACTGGTTGTGTTTTCGGCCAACAGCATCAAGCAATCAATGTGTCATACATGGACCAATCTGTGCGTCCACAAGATGATTTTTACAATTACGTGAATGGTAATTGGATGAAAACAGTTGAAATCCCTTCAGATAAAGCACGTTGGGGGTCTTTTGATCAATTAAGAGAGAATACTGATGAAGCAACATTAAAGATTTTAAAAGAGTCCTTAGGTACTAAATTTGAAAAAGGTACAGACGGACAGAAAATTGGAGATCTTTACAAATCTTATGTGGATTTCGATACACGTAATAAATTAGGTATTGCTCCGATTCAACAACAATTGAAAGATATAGATAATGTTAAAAACCTAAAAGAGCTTTATCAATACTTTGTTAAGTATGGAGCCGTTGGCGGAAATCCATTTTTCGGTGCTTATGTGTATGCACACATGAAGAATAGTAATTTGAATGCTGTTTATTTAGGTGGCGGCGGATTAGGCTTAGGTCGTACGTATTACCAAAAAGAGGATGCTAAGAATACAGAAACGTTAGGAAACTACAATCAGTATATCAATTCATTATACGGTAAAGTAGATCCTAAAACCCGTGACCTTAAAGGACCAAAAGTTATTGAGTTCGAAAAGTTAATCGCTTCTAATCTGAAAACAGTAGAAGAGATGCGCGATGCTCAAAAACGCTATAACCCGGTTGCGGTTAAGGATTTAGGTTCAATGGTGAAAAATATGGATGTGGCAAATTACATTCAGACACTAGGCTTTAAAGCAGATACTGTCATTATCGGTGAGCTTAAATACTATGAGAATCTAGATAACATCGTGAATGAAGAGAATCTTCCGGTTATCAAAGAATACTTAAAGTTCCATGTAATGGATGATGCTACAGGTTATTTGACAAAGGAATTAGATGAATTGGCATTTGATTTTTATGGCAAAACTTTAAAGGGGCAAAAAGAACAACGTGCCTTAGATAAAAGAGGTCTGGAATTCGTAAATGGTACAGTGGGTGAATTGTTGGGTAAATTATATGTTAAAGAAAACTTCCCTGCAGAAGCAAAAGCAGCTTGTGAAGAGTTAGTTCAGTATTTAATTAAGTCTTTTGACCAACATATTAAAGACCTTGCTTGGATGTCTCCGACTACAAAAGAGAAGGCACTTGAGAAGCTATCAAAATTCACGGTTAAAATTGGTTACCCTGATAAATGGAAGGATTATTCGAAGTTAGAAATCGGAAATTCGCTAATTGAAAATGTATATAATGCGCGTCGTTGGAGCTTTGAAGAGAACTTAGCGAAACAAGGAAAACCGGTTGATAAATCTGAATGGGGAATGACACCTCAAACAGTAAATGCTTATTACAGTCCGTTATTTAATGAGATTGTTTTCCCGGCAGCTATTTTACAACCTCCATTCTATGATTATAAAGCAGATCCGGGCGTTAATTTCGGTGGTATCGGTGCAGTAATTGGTCATGAATTGTCGCATGGATTTGATGACTCCGGTTCTCAATATGACGGGAATGGTAATTTAAACAACTGGTGGACAGACGAAGATAGAACTAAATTTGAAGCTGCGGCTGATGCTTTAGTTGCTCAATTCGAGTCTTACGAGCCTGTACCGGGCGTATTTGTAAACGGTAGATTCACATTAGGTGAAAATATCGGTGACCTAGGTGGTTCATCGGTGGCATTTGATGCGCTTCAATTGTATTTGAAAGATAAAGGAAATCCGGGATTAATTGATGGATTTACACAAGATCAACGCTTCTTCCTTTCTTGGGCTACTATCTGGCGTACAAAAACTACTGATGAGTTCGTAGTAAATCAAGTTAAAACTGATCCACACTCGCCGGCACAATACCGTGCAACAGGACCAATCATCAATTTAGATGCTTTCCACAAAGCATTCGAAACGAAAGAAGGCGATAAACTTTATATTCCTAAAGAAAAACGTATCGTAATCTGGTAAATAAAAATTTAGATAAAAAAATAGCCGCTATAACAATTGTAGCGGCTATTTTTGTTTAATTATTTTAATTATGTGGTTGTGTCGTCAATATTGGCATCTGCTGCATTTTCCTGAACGGACTTTATTCCGTTACTCCGACCGGCCTCACTTTCATACATCTCACTAGTACCGATAATTTGACCATTACCTGCTTTTAAATTGAAGTAGAATTTACCGTTCTTAGCTGTCAATTTATCAAATTTATTAATATCCTGTGAGTTTTTCTTCACAGATGAAATACCATTTTCGCATGCCGCTTTTGTGGTATACCCTTCACTGCTTAAGATAACTTGCCCATTAGCAGCTTTTAGGTTGAACTGGAATTCTCCATTCTTCCTGGTTGAAATTACAAACTTTCCCATAGTTTAATTATTTAGTTAATATTTCCTAATTTACTAAATTTCGATAAAATTAAAACTACAGATTCGGATAATTTACTTCTTAACTTATTTTCCCATCTACATAATACCAGGAACCCTGTGTCTTTTGAAATCTTGATTTCTCATGATGAATTCGCTTCTCTCCAAATGGATCTAAATAATACGCTTTAAATTCGACCGTGTTTTCTGTGGATTTTATTATTTCCAAATTAGTCCATTGATTCTCTTTACTCCATTGTTCTATCTCGAATTTCTTTTGAAACCTACGCGTGCTCGGATGAAAACTATTATATATAAAATCAACTAAATGAAGGGCAAATGCAGAATATCTTGCACGCATTAATTGTTCTGCATTTTCTGCTGAATTCGGATCCAGATGTATCCTTTGACAGCAATCTTCATAGGTATTTTGGCTATTGCAAAAACAATTATTACTCATATTTTTTGATTTGTAAAAAGTGAAAAACTGATTAATCTTTTGGTCCTCAGCTTGAAGAGCAAAGATAAAGATGTTTCTTTTGTCATGAGAATATCTATATAAGTATTGTTACAAACTAATCCTTAAAAATCGTCGTTATACTGATAAACAACAATAATCCTAAATGACGACACTGAAGAATGAATTAGTAGGCACATGGCAACTACTATCTTATATAGAAGTACCTATCAAGGGAACTGATTCAAAGTTTCCAATGGGCAAATCCCCGAAGGGTTTATTAATGTATGGTGCTGACGGATATATGTCTGTACAGATATCGGGTTCTGAACGACAATTATTCAGTTCAGATGATCGATACTTGGCTAATGAAGAGGAAATTTTATCACAAGTAAAAGGCTTTATTGCTTTTTCAGGTTCTTATAAGATAGACAACGCAAATGCAACTATTCAATACGCTATCACAACTTCATCCTTTCCGAATTGGGAGGGACAATTCCAAGAACGTAAAATCGACTTTGAAGGGGATGTTTTATACCTAAAATCTGTTGAACCTATTCTTTCATTTGGAGAGTATGTAAATAGCTATATGACCTGGAGAAGAATTGAGAAGGAAGAATTTATTTCAAGGCGTGAACGATTTGTTGAATATAATGCTTTTAAGCAATCAAAAACGGCATTTGAGGACTATGATTAAAATCTCGGGAGACTACTAATTTTTTACATTTAGATGTATCGCAGTTATTTTGAAAAATCCGTACCTTTGTGCCATCAATTCAAGATATGAGCGACGCTATAAAACACGAGTGCGGAATAGCACTTATCCGACTTTTAAAACCACTATCTTATTATCAGGAAAAATACGGTACGCCCTATTACGGTATCAATAAATTGTACCTTCTCATGGAGAAGCAACACAATAGAGGCCAAGATGGAGCAGGGATCGCTACGATCAAATTTGACGTAAAACCTGGTAATCGTTACATTTCAAGATATAGAGCAATGGGGTCAACGGCAGTTGCCGAAATCTTCGAATACGTTCAGAAGAAATTCGCGGCAGTGCATAAGGCATACCCGGAAGAATCTAAAGATACTCAGTGGCTTAAAGATAATGTTAGTTTTACAGGAGAGGTTCTATTAGGTCATTTACGTTATGGAACTCATGGTAAAAATAGTATCGAAAGTTGTCATCCTTTTTTAAGACAAAATAATTGGATGTCAAGAAACCTTGTCTTAGCAGGAAATTTCAATATGACGAATGTTGATGAGCTATTACAACAACTTTACGATTTAGGTCAGCATCCTAAAGAACAGGCCGATACGGTAACGGTATTGGAGAAAATTGGTCACTTCTTAGATGAAGAAAACCAGGAACTCTTTGATCAATTTAAAAGTGAAGGCTTCTCAAATATTGAAATATCTGCTCAAATCGCTAAAAACATCGACGTTTCGAAAATATTAACCCGTTCTGCAAAAACTTGGGATGGGGGATATACGATAGCAGGTATCTTTGGTCATGGTGATGCCTTCGTTATGCGCGACCCGGCAGGTATTCGCCCCGCATTCTATTATCAAGATGATGAGGTGTTAGTGGTGGCTTCTGAAAGACCGGTTATCCAAACAGCTTTCAATATACCTTTAGGTGAAGTAAAGGAAATTAAACCTGGTCATGCATTGATAGCAAAGAAAGACGGAACGGTTTCAGAAGAAATGTTTAGACAACCCGTAGAACAGATGTCTTGTTCTTTTGAACGCATTTACTTCTCAAGAGGTTCTGACGCTGATATTTATCAGGAACGCAAATCTTTGGGTAAATTATTAATCCCACAAGTCTTAAAAAGCATTGATTGCGACATAAAAAACACTGTATTTTCTTTTATTCCTAATACGGCAGAAGTGTCTTATTACGGAATGATGGAAGGTATAAATCAATATGTAAGAGATTGTCAGAAAGAAGTGTTATTAAACCGTGCTGACAAGATATCTGACGAGGAGCTAAATGAGGTGTTAGAAATGAAACCTCGTTTTGAAAAATTGAATGTTAAGGATGCTAAACTGCGTACCTTCATCACGCAGGATGCGGATCGTCAGGATATGGTTCAGCATGTTTATGATACTACTTATGGTATTGTCAATAATGATGAAGATACGATAGTTGCGATTGATGATTCAATCGTGAGAGGTACAACCTTGAAACAAAGTATTCTAACGATCCTGGATCGTCTTCACCCTAAGAAAATCGTTGTTGTCTCTTCAGCTCCGCAAATCCGATACCCAGACTGTTATGGTATAGATATGTCCAGAATGGGAGAGTTCGTGGCATTTGAAGCTGCAATTTCCTTATTACGTAAAAACGGTCTTGCTCATATTATTGAAGAAGTTTACCAAAAATGCGTAGCATCGATTTCGATGCCGAAAGATCAGATTGAAAATTATGTGAAAGCAATCTACGAGCCTTTCACTGACGATCAAATCTCAGAAGAAATTTCCAGAATTGTAAGACCTCATAATCTTAAAGCTGAATTGGAAGTTGTATTCCAAACGTTGGATAATCTTCATATAGCTTGTCCTAATCACAAAGGTGACTGGTATTTCTCAGGGAATTATCCGACTCCGGGAGGAAACAAGGTCGTGAATCGGGCCTTTATGAACTGGATGGAAGGAAAAAATGTCAGAGCATATTTTAGTAGTTAAGTTTAACAGACAATAAATCACAAATAAATTAGTATCAGTTATCTGATGTAATATCTATAAAAAGGTGGTTGCTTTATTCAGCAAACACCTTTTTTATTTTACCGAATTTTCAATCCTTTGATTTGTTTAAGTTTTTAATCCTCCTCGTTTTCGTGTACAAAGAAATGCTGTTTAGCAAATAAGCACTCAAATTGTCAACGACGTTCAGGAAGTAATTAACAAGTTGCTGATTCGTTTCTTACCCGTATCTCACCCGTATCTCACCCAAATAAAACCCCTTTCGAAAGGCGTGAGTAATGGGTTATATTTAGGAGAATGTTGAGAGAGGTTTAAAGGAACAATGATCTTAAAATAAATAGGAGGGCAGGTAAAGAGCTGGTTAATTCTTTGGATTTAATGGGTTACCGGTTTTATCTGTACCATTGAATTATTTAAAAAATAGGCTAATAAAAAATCAGCTTTGCTATAAGTAGCAAAGCTGATTTTTAGGATAAATAAATCTATCGCCTTATGTCTGTCATGTTTTATTTTAACACTAATTCAGGACCGTTTTCGATTTTGCATCCTGATCATCATGCTGAGTAGCAATAAGAGTTGCAGAAGGAGATAAAGGGTTGCTCTTGATGACTTTGGTAGCCGCCAGATAATCTTTGTTGTCTGCATAAATAAACATCAGACTTCCTCCTTTGATGGTATTAATGATGGGTTTTGCCAATTCGCGAGGCAGAGCAGGACAGCCGTAACTTCTTCCTAATCTTCCTGTTGATTTGATAATATCCGCACTGCAATAATCTGCTCCATGCACAACAATAGCTCTTGGTCTTGCCTGATCATTGATTCCTTTTTCCAGTCCATCAAGTCTTAATGAAAATCCATTACCCCCAAAGTAAGTTTCAGAGGCATAATAAAACCCTAATGAACTCTGGAAGGATCCATGTTTATTTGAAAAGGCAGTCGCAAATTTCTCGCCACTGTTCCTGCCATGAGAAACGACACTATGGAACAAAAGCTTCTTAGCTTTTATATCCAAAACATACATTCTCTTTTGCGTAGAAGGTAGCGTGAAGTCAATGATGGTTATGATGTTCTTATTCTTTGGATTCAAATGATTATAGCCTTGCATAGCTTTCTCAAAGGCATCCCATTTGATGGTCCCTGCTAAGTGCATCTCATCATACAATTCCTTTACAGGATCTTTAACTATTTCTTCTTTTGTCTGGTTGATTTCTTTAAGGGCATTTAGTTGCTGAGTATTGTTTAGGTCTCCAGATATGCTGGAGGTCGCAATAGCCCATAATGAAATAAGCAATATTTTATCCATAAGCACTTTTCCTTGTCTACTTTAATAGTTTACACAAAATTAGGAAAAATATGATAATCAAAGTGTTAAATAGCCTTAATCAATGACAACTACTAGCGATTTGAAAGGTTTTGACGTATCATAGACAAATTTAGCATGAGAAGAGGCGTTTCTGACACACATGTGTGATCTTGGGGTCGTACCCAGAGACCAGCTGTATTCAACAATTTTGCCTTTGGGATTGTTAACCGGTACACCATGAATATAGCCTCCATTGGTGAATCTGGACGCATATGGTGCGAATCCTTCAATAGTTTTTGTGCCGTCACCGAAGTAAAACATTTTTGCTTTTTGTTCCTGAACCATGAAGATTCCAAGAGGAGTTTCCATTTGATGCGGGGGGTTGTGTAAACCCGATGTGGCGGGGTTCATACTACGGATTTTCCACTCATTTTCACCCGTTCTTTCAACTGTTAAAATATTTTGGTTTGTAACATCTACGACGTTAACGTGGGTGATTTTTAAGGAATCACCTATAGATTTAACATATCTTTTAGGAACAAACCATGTTCCGTCAAAGGAAATACCGTTTACTTTTACCATTTTTAGCGTGTCACTACTTTCTAAACTGACCAATGAACCGTCCCGACCATAGATCGAAGGTTTTCCGGAGTCTTCAGCATGATATAATGGTGCTGATTGGTATCTTTCCGTTCCTAATGTATCGGAAACTCTTTTATATGCATTCCGGACAAAGTTTTCAACGACCGGAGATTCACCATTACGATTTTTATAGTTTTGTAAAACAGCATAAGTATGGGGTGCCCGTTGGAAATTTTCAATAAATGCCAATTTTTCTTTAATCTTTTCTAATTGGAATTGACGAGTGGTATCCTTGTACGGATATGTTTCTTCAAGGGTGTGCTCGTCATATTGTAATTCTTTTTCCAGTTTGATGTCTGCTGCCGTTCTGGGACGTGCTTTTTCTGCTTCTTCCGCTTTTTTAACTTTTTCTAAGGAGTCTTGTTTTTTACGATCTTCAACAGTCTCAGTTTTTGGGGTCGGGCTGTTACATGATGATAACGCTAAAGCAGTACATAGTAAAGACCAGAAAAAATAATTTTTCATTCGTTAGTTTGGTATATTAGTATGGATTTTAATAAATTCGATGTAAAAATATCATTAACTTCTAAATCAACCTATTATTTATTAAAAATCATTCCATTATTTCGAAATTTTAAAAAATAATCTGTTAATTATGCAAATGAGGCTAAATAACTACATAACGATTTCAGTATGTATCATTATCAATGATCAGGATGAATTACTGACTGTCCGGAAGCAGGGGTCGGCTTATTATCAGTTGCCCGGAGGAAAGATAGAAGAGGGCGAGCGTCCGGTAGATAGTTTAATCCGCGAACTTAACGAAGAATTGGATTTAGTGCTTAGTGAAGAAGATTGTAAACTGATTGGGGTGCATGAAGCGCAAGCTGTAAATGAGGAGGGAAAAACAGTAAGAGGTTATGTTTTTCAAAGTAAGGTTAGTCAATCTTGGAATGAATTAAAACCCCATGCTGAACTTAAGGAGGTCCGTTGGGTTAATAAATCAGAAATAGAAGAAGTGCCATTAGCAAATTTGTTAAAGCAGTTTGCTTTACCCATTTGGGTAGGGATAAAATAAAGAAGCCTGTTTCAAAACGAAACAGGCTTCTTTATTTTTAAACCTTACTATTAAAAGTGGAAAGTCACACCTACAGTTGGAGCTAAAGAATTAGCATCTAAACCATATGAACTTGTTGTTGTTTTTACATCAGTTCCTTCAGCTTCTGTTGAATTAGAATTGAAGTAAAGTCCTCTTACTTTAAATTCAATTCCTATGTTAGAAGTTGGGAAGAAAGCAATACCTGGAGCCAATTCTACACCGTAGTTAGCAGTTGTTGCTGTTTTTGTATCATCCACTTCATTTGTTCCCCAAGACATTGGAACTGATAATTGACCAAAGAATTTTACTGGTCCTTCGTTTGCGCTATATAATCTACCAAAAGGAGCTAATACAAATGCAGAATTAACAGTATTCGCATCAGCAGTAGTTTCGCTCTTTTCCCATTGGTATCCAACACCAGTACCGATTGCAATATTGTCTGCAACAAAATATCCTACATTAGGAACGATGCTGAATGAATTTGATTTTACATCAGAATCTTTCACTGTTTGACCTTGATAGCTAACTTGTCCACCCAATATAAATTTACCTTTTTCGGTTTGTGCATTTGCTGCCATTCCTAAAGCTGCTACAGCTGTCAATGTTAGTAAAATTTTTTTCATGATTTTTATTTTTAATATTTGACTTAATTGTCATGTATAGTCAAATAGTCAAGTAGTATGCCAAAGTATATTGTCAAAACTTTCTATTTGGACGTTATATTTTGGATAATTTCGTAACATGTTAATTATTAAAAAGATAATTTTTTCTAAAAGAGCGAGCCCTCAGATTTAATGACAATCGGTAAACAAAAATAAAAAGGTGAGTTCTTTTTAGGTTAAAATTTACATCAGCGATAAGGCCATATTGGCAGAAGAAAAATACTTGAATTACTGTCAAAAAGGCGAGAATTATGACAAACTCAATTGGATAAGCTTTTTATTCATATCTTTTTCTTTTGGACATCAGTATTATTAAATAATTAATCTATTGAAAAGATTAGAGTGGAATGTGATTTTATATAAATAATTCTAGCTTAGTACCGGGTAAAATAAATAAATGATGATGGGTAATAGTAAAAGTAACCAACTTTCGAAGGCATTGTTATGGTTGATGTGTATTGTTTCTGGAGTTGTTGTTGCAAATAATTACTATAATCAACCCCTTTTGGCAGAAATAGCTTCAGAGTTTAAGGTGAGTGAAGCTGAAGTAAGTAAAATTACAGTATTAACCCAACTTGGTTATGCCTTTGGATTATTAATGATTATTCCATTAGGCGACAAATTGTATAGAAAGAGGTTAATATTGATTGATTTAGTTTTTGTTTTTCTAGCCTTGATTTGGATGGCAGTTGCACAAGAGCTATGGATGATGGCTATAGCAAGCTTTTTAATAGGTTGTACTTCGGTGGTACCTCAACTTTTTGTACCTATGGTAGCAGATTTGTCAAATGAGAAAAATCGGTCTCAGAATATTGGAATGGTGATGTCAGGCTTGCTAATGGGGATATTGCTTTCCAGATTTATTGGTGGAATAATTGGTGATATTTGGGGCTGGAGGAGTATTTATTGGGGAGCATCCTTCTTAATGGTAGTTTCTTGGTTCTTTATTTTGAAGATGCTTCCGGAAATGAAACCTAATTTCCGGGGGAATTATGTTTCATTGATGAAATCGGTGTGGAAATTAGCAAAGAGTCAGCCTGTTTTGCAATTAGCTTCATTTAGAGGTGCGGTTTGTTTTGCGTCAATGTGTGCTGTTTTCACAACTTTAGCATTTCATTTAGAACAACCTCCATTTGAAGTTGGACCTTCTGTAGCTGGATCCTTTGGTTTGATTGGAGCAGCTGGTGCATTAGCAGCTGCATTTGTCGGAAAACTAAATACCATTTGGTCACGTCATCGTATTCTCACAATTTCCCTTGGAATTATATTATTAAGTTGGGGATTTATTTACTTTATGGGCGACAGCTATATAGGTTTAGTGATTGGTATTATATTAATAGACTTAGGTTTACAATCTTCACATATCATGAACCAGACTGATTTTTTTGCAATCAAAACAGATGCGACGAGTCGATTGAATACTGTTTATATGGTTTCCTATTTTATAGGTGGTTCTTTAGGCTCCTGGTTAGCTGCTCAAGCATGGGGGATGGCTGGTTGGACAGGAGTCTGCATTGTTGGGATTGGGTTTGCTGTATTAGGATTAATAGCGCATTTAATGTTGGCAAGGCGAACCAAGTTATTACTTCCTCATTGATTAATGGAGTGTGATATTTAATTTATGCAATTTTAACAAAATGAAACAGGTAATAAATTCTTAATGTGTTGAGTATGAATGAGAATAAAATAGACTTTTTAAATCCCAAAGGAATTTTTGATCCTACAGCTTATGGATTTTCACACACAGCCTTAGTACCTGCAGGTGGAAGATTATTGTTTATTTCTGGGCAGAGTGGTGGAGTAGGGGAATCACATGAACTATCAAAAGAGTTTAGTGAACAAGTAAAAGCCACATTAAATAATATTCGGATTGCCTTGGATTCTCACGATGCAAAGCCAGAGCATATTGTAAAAATTACGATATTGATCGTGGACCATAATTTGGAAAAATTAAAGATTTGGACGGAACATGCGCAAGAATTTTGGTCAGGGCACTCTCTTCCTACAAGTACGCTTATTCCAGTACCCCAACTTGCATTAGAAGGAATGCAAATTGAGGTTGATGCTGTAGCCTATCTGAAGTAAGGGCCTAGTCCAATTTTACGCTGTTTAATCTCAGTGAGTTAATAATTACGGACACTGAACTTAGGCTCATTGCTGCCGCAGCGATCATTGGAGACATAAGAATTCCGAAGCTTGGATATAGCAAACCTGCTGCTATTGGAATTCCGATAACATTGTATAAAAAGGCAAACAGTAGGTTTTGCTTGATATTGCTAATCATTGACTTACTCAATTTGTAGGCTTTGTGTACTGCCACTAAATCCCCTTTAACTAAGGTGATTTCAGCACTTTGGATAGCAACATCTGTACCGGTTCCCATGGCAATTCCTATATCTGCCTGAGTTAGTGCAGGGGCATCATTGATTCCGTCGCCCACCATAATTACCTTCTTGCCCTTTTCCTGTAAATCTTTAATTCCTTTTAATTTGTCCTCCGGAAGTAGGCCTCCTTGGGCATGTTCAATCCCTGCTTCCTGTGCAACAATATTAGCGGTATTCTGATTGTCACCCGTAAACATAAAGACCTCAATACCTTCTTCTTTAAAACGTTTAATGACTTCGATACTACTTTTTTTCAGGGCATCAAAAGCAGCCACTATGCCTGCAAATTCGCCATCGATGGCTAAAATAGAAACTGAATTACCTTTTTTTTGCAAGTTTTGTATTCTTTCTAATTGCTCATTGTTTAATGCGACCTGCTGATCTTCCATTAGTCTCGGAGTTCCCAAAAGAACGTTCATGTGGAATATTTTTCCTTTAACCCCTTTTCCTGCAATGTTTTCGAACTGGGTTACATCCAATAATTGAACTTTCATTTCTTTTGCCTTATCGAGCATGGCTTGTGCTAAAGGGTGAGTACTGTTCTTATTAACGGAAGCTGCAATCTGTAGAATATCTTTTTCCTGAAATTTAGGATTTCCAGAAAAGATATCAGACACACTAGGTTTTCCTTCTGTGATGGTGCCTGTTTTATCTACAATTAGCACATCAGCCTTTTCTAACTTTTCTAATGCTTCGGAATTTTTAATTAAGATTCCATTTTTAGCACCTTTTCCAATTCCGACCATCACTGACATAGGAGTTGCCAATCCTAAAGCACATGGACAGGCAACAATTAATACCGCTAACATATTAGAAAATGCCAACGCAGTGCTACTTGGAACTGAGGATATATTCCATAGAATAAAAGTAATTAGAGCAATAATTATTACTGTTGGGACAAAGATCTTGGATACTTTATCTGTTAATTTTTGAATAGGAGGTTGGCTGCGGCTGGCATCATTGACGAGTTGGATAATCTGTGCCAATAAAGTTTCAGAACCAATGCGTTCTGCTTTTATAAGGATTTCGTGATTTCCGTTAATGGTACCACCGATAACAAGATCATCAATGGATTTTTCTACAGGTATAGGTTCTCCTGTGATCATGGATTCATCAATGGAGGTATCTCCTTCTGTTATTTTTCCATCTACCGGGACTTTGTCTCCCGCTCTTACTCTCAGGATATTACCCAACTTAACATCATGAATTGATATTTTCCTCTCTTTTCCGTCCTCGACAAGTATAGCTTCCGCAGGGCTTAATTTTATTAACTCTTTAATAGCAGAGTTCGTTCGCGAATGTGCTTTAGCTTCCAAGACCTGACCTACTAGCACCAATGTCAGGATGACGACCACGGATTCAAAATATAAATGTACTTCACCATGATGTCCCTTTAATTCAGCGGGAAATACTTGTGGGAAGAATAAAGCTAATAAACTGAAAATAAATGCTGCGGCAGCACCAAGTCCAATTAAGCTAAACATATTTAAATTCCAGGTTTTAAAGGAAGTCCAGGCTCTTTGAAAAAACATCCAACAAGTATAAAAAACAACAGGGAGTGTTAGAGCCAATTGTAACCAGGCATTGATTTTATAGGGGATAAACTGGCTAATAGGCTGCCCCGGTAACATATCGCCCATAGAAAGAATAAACACGGGTATTGTACAGGCAATGCTTATCCAAAGTTTGTTCAGAAGTTTTTTATAATGTAGATCATCCTTTTCAGTCACTTGATTTGCTACCAGCTCCATTCCACAAATCGGACAATTGCCAGGATGGTCCTGGACAATTTCAGGGTGCATTGGGCAGGAATATTCGATTTTGAGGGTCGTTTCAGGAATTTTTTCCAAATTCATTCCACAAACCGGGCAGGATCCAAATTTGTCGTAAACCTTGTCGCCTTCACACATCATAGGGCAATAATATTTACCGGCATTTCCAGCTGCAGGTTTTGGTTTTTGATGCTGATGTTCCTGATGAGAAGGTGCATTGAAATCTACCTTTTCTATTGGTCTCAGATGCATGTTACATACCGGACATCTGCCCGGTTCGTTGTAAATTTTATCCTTTCCTTCACAAAACATCGGGCAGATATATTGACCGCTTTCAGAAGACTCCGGTTCATGATGATGCCGAACAGGATGTCCGTTTTTCTCATGAATATGATAATGTCCACCTAGCTCGTTTAATTTTTCCTGAAGTTTATCGGTTGTAATATTTTCATCCGTATGGATTTTGGCTTCCGCAGTTTCCAGCTTTACTTCAGCCTTTACTCCTGGAATTTCATTAAGTTTTTTTTCCACATTAGTTCTACAACCATTACAAGTCATACCACTAACTTTATATGTTTGATTATCCTTCATTTTTATGAATCTTATTATTACTTAACAAAGTTCTTTATAAATGAGTTCAGAATTGTTACATAATTTCCATAAATTGTTGTAAAATTATTTTCAATTTGCATTCATAATATTCATTTTTCATAAACCTAATACGAATGAGCATTTCAAGACGAGAATTTATTTATAAGTCGGCTTTATTATTTCCTGCTATTCAATTATCTTCTTTATACGCTAAAACTACAGTTCAATCTAACCTCCGCGTAGGTGCTATAGGCATTAAAGGAATGGGCTGGTCCGACTTGACCTCGATTTTAAAAATTGATAATGTAAGTTGTACTGCAATTAGTGATATAGATGATTCTGTGATTCAGGGAAGGCTAAATGAATTAAAAGGATTAGGGCAGACGCCGAAAGTTTATAAAAATTATAAGGATCTAATACAAGATCCAGAGGTCGATGCTGTGATTGTTGGTACTCCGGATCATTGGCATTGCTTAATGTTAGTGGATGCCTGTAAAGCAGGAAAACCGGTATATATCGAAAAGCCTATCGGAAACTCTATTGTGGAGTGTAATACTATGGTTGCTGCAAAAGAAAAATACAATAATATTGTTCAGGTAGGACAGTGGCAACGGTCGCAAAAACATTTTAAGGATGCGATAGACTTTGTCCATTCGGGTCAATTAGGAAAGGTCAGATTGGTAAAGGCATGGGCTTATTTGGGATGGAAACAAAGAGTGCCTGTAGAACCAGATGGTCCTGTACCTGCTGGGGTGGATTATAAATCATGGACCGGGCCGGCAAAAACTCATCCTTTTAATCCTAATCGTTTTCACTATAACTTCCGTTGGTATTGGGATTATGCTGGAGGTCTAATGACAGACTGGGGTGTACATTTATTAGATTACGCGCTTTTGGGAATGAAAGTGTCCGATCCAAAATCTATTATGGCTGCAGGAGGAAAATTCGCTTATCCGGATGATGCGGGAGATACACCGGATACATTGACAACCGTATATGAGTTTGACGATTTTAATATCCAATGGGAACATGCAACAAGTATTTCAGGAGGACCTTATGGTCGGGAACATGGAATCGCATTTATTGGAAATAACGGAACGTTAGTTTTAGATAGAAATGGCTGGGAAGTTATACCGGAAATGGATAGGATGAAAGCAGTTCCTTATCAGAAGAAGGTTGATAACGGATTAGATTTACATATGCAGAACTTTGTTGAGGCAATCCGTACAAAAGATGCCTCCATACTGCACGCTCCGCTTGAAGTAGGTAGTCATATTGCGAAATTCTCTCAAATGGGGAATATAGCTTATAGAACCGGAATGAAAATATATTGGGATAAGGACAAACAGAGATTTAAAGAATCCGAAGCAAATAAATTATTAGCAGCAGGGTATCATAACGGGTATAAAATTCCTAGTGTTTAAATAAGATTTAATTTGCTTCATGACATTTACAACTAGTGATTGCAGAAGAGCTTTATTTGTGGATAAAAAATCAACTCTGTTTTTTGAAATTGTAAATGATTAAAACAAAAGGCTGCCTCCAAAAGGAAAGCAGCCTAATTATTAAGGGGTAAGAAATGAAAATTAGAATACAAAAATTACACCTACTGATGGAGCTAAAGAATTAACATTTAATCCATAGCCAGTTGTAGTGGTTTTAACATCAGTTCCTTCAGCTTTTTCAGTTGAATTTTCGAAGTATAAACCTCTAACCTTGAAATCAATAGTTACATTTTTTGCGGGAATTAGAGCGAAACCTGGAGCTACTTCAACACCAAAGGTATTGGTTGTTCCTATTTTATCGCCGTTTTCTTTTTCAGTTCCGAAAGACATTGGAACAGCAACTTGTCCGAAGAATTTTAAAATTCCTTCATGTTTGCTGTACATTCTTCCGAATGGTTGAATAACAAAGGCACTTCCGCTATTGTCTACATCTTTTGTAACTTCAGTCTTGTATGATGCATAACCAATACCGGTACCGATTGCAATATTGTCTGTTACAAAATAACCAACCAATGGAACAATAGACACTCCTGTAAATTTTGAGTCAGAATCTTTAACTGAGCTACCAGCAAAAGAAACCTCGCCTCCTAATAAAGCTTTACCTTTTAATTGAGCGTTTGCTGAAAATGTTAATGCTGAAATAGCAACTAGAGTAAGTAAAAAATTTTTCATATAGATAATAATTTATTTGGTTGACTATATTGTCAATTAAAGTCAAATAGTCAAAAGATATGCCAATATTTACGTTATAAGAAATGAATATTTTTATAAAAAATTTAATAAAAGTTTAATGGTTTATGTTTTAATTAGTTATTAATTTTTAATAAATATTTTTTGTCATAAAATAATAAATTATTAGAGAGAAGGATTTTTTATAAAATATAGCAATACGGCTCTTATGCCTAATAAATAGGTCATTCTG
>JBEBRZ010000072.1:0-18607 GCA_040394615.1 Sphingobacterium mizutaii | reverse complement strand
AGCACAAATATCTAATTATTTTTTATCCCCTCCACAACTTTTGTACTTGATCCACACTATTTGACACACTGATAATAAAACAATAAAAAGCAAAAGGCTAACTACTTGATAAGTAAAGTGTTAGCCTTTTTTATTTGTACCTAGGGCGGGAATCGAACCCGCACTCCCTTAACGGGAACAGGATTTTAAGTCCTGCGTGTCTACCAGTTCCACCACCTAGGCAACTGAGCGAAAGACGAGATTCGAACTCGCGACCCCAACCTTGGCAAGGTTGTGCTCTACCAACTGAGCTACTTTCGCTTGACGTGCTGCAAATATAGAGAGATTTGCTAAAGTTGAAAAATTTTATGTGTAGAAAATATGCAATGTGCTTGTAATGTGCGTAATAATTTTATCACGAAAGGTAAAAATGGCCATAATAATAGCTTTTAGTAGGATTTTTACCTATTTTCGTGGTTTAATTTATTGATATGCAACTTAAACTCTATACGATATTATTATTATGTTGCTTTATAAATATAGCTAAATCGGAATCCTACCCTGAAGTGGTTTTTGATAATAGTTTGGTGAAAGGCTCGTACGCTCGAAGTAAAGTTCATTATACAGGAAATAGCTGGGTCGAAAATATTCAGGACAATCTTCTGGTTTCCGATACTTTATTCTTTACACCAGGCAATGCTTTATCCCTAAAATATATATCTTCTGACATTGGAGATTGGGATGTTTTAATTAAGTATAGTAGACAAAAATTTCACTACAGAGTCTCTAATAATGATATATTAAGCTTAAAAATATTTGTAGGAACAGCATTAACTAGTATCGAACATTTACCATCTATTTCTATTCAACAAGGTGTTAATCAATCAATATCAGTACCTCTTGGAGATTATATAGAGGATTTCAATTATAGTAGCTGGCTTAGCGTTAAGATTCCGGTAAAGGAATTTGCAGGATTGAACATAGACAACATAATCTCGGGAATAATCTTAAGACAGCATCAATCATCTCCCGAAACACATCAATTGTTTTTAGATCAGATAGAGTTTTTACCTAGTAGCTTCTCAGAGGCTCCTTTGACTTCGAATGCTGTCTTATCAAAAGCCAATAGCTATGGAAAACATGTTGATTTGCAGTGGCAAGTACCTTTAACTCCTAGCATTCGCTATGTTAAAATCTACAGATCTGAAGATAACAAAGAGTTTAAGGCAGTTTCCATACGTCCCACCTATATGCTAAGGTGTTTGGATTATGTTCCTGTATTAGATAAGAAGTATTATTATAAAATAGCATGGGTAGATTATAATTATAAGGAATCCCCATTTTCTGAGGTAATAGAAGTTGAACCCAAAAAGTTGGAAGAAGATCAGCTTTTAGACTTAGTACAACTTAGCAGTATAAATTATTTCGTTGAGAATTACGACGTTAATTCGGGAATGTATATGCCTTTTAGAATGAAGGATAAAGCACCTATTTCTGTACGGGAAACAGGGGGAGCGATGCTGAGTTTATTAGTAGGGGTAGAGAAGGGATTTGTTAGCAAATCACTCTTTATGAATAGGGTAAAAAGAATAGTAAGTTTTTTGGGCAAAGCACAAAATAATAAAGGGTTCTTTCCTGCTTATTATGATGGCCGAAAAGGTTTACCTCTATATTTAGATGATCAACCAAAATATGATGTTCAGGCAACTACCGCCATTATGGAATCCTTATTGATTATCCGGCAATATATGAGTGCTGACAATCCTGACGAAAATAAATTAAGAGCTGACATTACGCAATTATGGGAAAGACTGGATTGGAGAGGTGTAACACTTCCTTCTGAACCCTTAGTCTTAAAATCATCAATTGATATGGTTGATGACTACTTTAGTTTCGACCCTTTAGTAGGTATTAATGGAGGATTAAACGCTTATATGTTAGCAATTGCATCTACAAAATCAAGTCTTCCTGCAGAGGCATTTGCTAACGCGCTAGCGCATAGATTCGAAAGACCAAGAAGGAAGATTACAACATCTCCACTAAGTATGAATGAAAACAGTAATCTCGCGGATTCTGTTCAAATCATGCTGGAAGAAGAAAAACAAGGTACGAATATATCGGGATTGGATTCTATCTATAAAGTTTCAGCTGCTCATGACACATTAATGTACGGTATTCAATTGCCTTTCGGTAATTATACACGAAGTTTAATGGAAATGTACCGACCTTTTACTACTATAAGTCCCTCCTTAGCAAAAGTTGGGAATTATGATTTGCAAAAGATCTTGCGGGATTATACGCAAGTAGCTAAGCGAAGAGATAATGAAGTTGGTGTAGGGACTTCAAACTCTGATATATGGGGTTTTTATCAATACAGAGATACGGTTGGAACATATAGAGTAAATCCTGCGATAGCTATTTCATCTATGTTTATAGATAAGGAAGGTGCGAGCAGGTCTTTAGATGCCCTGTATTATCAATTTGGCGAATATTTATTTACTGAATATGGATTCAGAGCCTGGATGGATTTAAGAACAGATGATGTTTCTGATGAATATATTGCTAGTAATCAGTCAAGTTTAGCTATATTGATAGAAAACAGTAGAACCGGATTAATTTGGAACTTATATCAATCCATTCCTGAAATTAAATCAGCCGAACAAAGAATATTTAAGAAGTGATATTTTTAACTCTAATATCATTATATTTACGAAAAAAAATAATTATAAAAACACATGAAGCGAATCAATTATTTGACTTTAATCTTTTTAGCGGGGCTAACCTTATTTTCTTGTAAACAACAAGCTTTAGTTGTGAATCCTGGTGCTGTTGTTAGTCAAGACGGTACTAATGATGGACTGAAAAATGTTAAACGAGAATTTGAAGATGCAAAACAAACGAATGAAGGGATTTTAGTATCCTTGTCATCAGATTTATTGTTTAATACTAATTCCTCTTATTTAACAGAGAATGCGAAGGCTGAATTGAGTAAGTTGGTTAAAGTATTGAAAGAATCTAATGGAAAACTACGTGTTGATGGTCATACAGATGCGACAGGAACACCGGAGTATAATTTATGGTTGTCTGAAAAACGAGCTGCCTCAGTAGAAAAATTCTTAGTAGATGCCGGTATTTCTTCTTCACGTATATCAACAAAAGGCTTAGGTCAAACCAAACCGGTTGCTGATAATAAAACACCTGATGGAAGACAAAGAAACAGACGAGTAGAGGTTGTTATTCTGAAATAGAGTAAATCCTTTAATAATATTGCTTTGCGCAGTTTTGAATTTTCAGAACTGCGCATTTTTTTTTGATTTTTTTTCTGATTGTACTATTAAGCTTTAAAAAGTTTCTTCCCAGAGGCTGTTGACCAACTCTATATTGACTTTCTTTTCTTTTACCCGTAAATGTCTCGTATTTTGTCCTATAAAAATAGGGTTTTAATTGGGTGAGATACGGGTGAGATACGGGTAAGTATAGGAGATGTTCAATGAAAAATTTTCATATATTTTTGTGGAAATTTTAATGTGCTCGTTTATATTTATTTAAATATGGGTATTTTACACTTGGAGTAATTAGAAGTTTATTTTAGATAATAATAGCTAGTTTTGTTAGTTATTAGATTTAGGGAAAAGTGATATGTACATAATTTTTGATACTGAGACGACGGGTTTGCCAAAAAGATGGGATGCAGCTATTACAGATACGGATAATTGGCCGAGGTGTATTCAGATTGCGTGGCAAGTACATGATGAGATGGGCCGATTAATTGAGCATCAAGATTATCTGATAAAACCTGATGGGTTTAATATTCCATATGACTCTGAAAAAATACACGGAATATCGACAGAATTAGCAGAGACCGAAGGTGTTCCCCTGACTGATGTACTGGTTAAATTCAATGAAGCTTTAAGTAAGGCTAAATTTGTTGTAGGACAAAATATTGGATTTGATTTAAATATTATGGGCTGTGAATTCTATCGTTATCAGGTAGATAGTCCAATGAGTAGCATGCCGATATTGGATACCTGTACTGAGGTCACCGCTGATTTATTAAAATTACCCGGGGGACGAGGTGGACGGTATAAATTGCCAACTTTAACAGAATTACATAATTACTTATTTGGGGTTCCTTTTGCTGAAGCTCATAATGCTACTGCGGATGTTGAAGCAACAACGCGATGTTTTTTTGAGCTTGTTCGAAAAGAAATATTTACCCCTAAGGATTTACAGGTAGATACAGGGTATTTTATTGAATTTAAAAAAGAGCATCCTGATCTAATTGAATCTGTCGGATTAAAACATGTTAATCTTAAAGCTGCTTCTGATGCTTTGCGTGTCGCTGAAAGTATGGGACAGAAGCGGGTTGAAATTGATGCAGATACTTTAGCGAAGTTTAAAGCAGCTGAGTTTGCCCATTTACATGCTCATACTCAATTTTCAGTTTTACAATCTACCATCTCAATTGATAATCTGATTCTTGCTGCTTCTAAGCATAACATGAGTGCAGTTGCAATGACTGATCATGGTAATATGATGGGGGCATTTCACTTTGTTAGCAAAACGCTTAATCATAATAAGGAGATAGAAGCAAAAATCAAAGAAGCTGAAGAAAATGGGGAAAGTTTTGAAGGCAGGCCAATAAAACCCATTGTTGGATGTGAATTTTACATCTGTGAAGATCGAAAAGATAAAAGTCGAAAAGATAATGGCTATCAGGTTGTTTTCTTAGCAAAGAATAAGCAAGGCTATCACAATATGGCAAAAATGGCTTCTGTAGCTTATACAGAAGGCTTCTACTATGTTCCCAGAATTGATAGGGAAACGGTAGAGCGATATAAAGATCATCTTATTGTTCTTTCTGGTAACTTAAACGGTGAGGTACCAAGCAAGGTATTAAACATTGGTGAGGCTCAGGCTGAGGAAGCATTAATTTGGTGGAAAGAACAGTTCGGAGAGGATTTCTATATAGAATTGATGCGACATGGGCAAGAGGATGAAAACCGTGTTAATGATAGTTTAATTCAATTAGCACAGAAGCATCAAGTTAAAGTTATTGGAACAAACAATAGCTATTATGTCAATAAATCAGATGCCCATGCCCATGATATTTTACTTTGTGTAAAAGACGGGGAGAAACTTTCGACTCCAAAAGGAAGAGGACGAGGATTCCGATTTGGATTACCGAATCAAGAATATTATTTCAAGTCTTCGGATGAAATGAAACAAGTTTTTTCAGATATTCCCGAAGCGATCATAAATATTCAGGAAGTTCTTGATAAGATTGAAACATATTCACTGAATAGAGATGTTTTACTTCCAAAGTTTGAAATCCCAGATCAATTTCAATCGTCTGAAGATTTGCTGGATGGAGGTAAGCGGGGTGAAAATGCTTTTTTAAAACATCTTACTTATTTAGGTGCTGAAAAGCGATATGAAGAAATTACAGATTCCATTCGGGAAAGGTTGGATTTCGAATTGGCAACTATTGAAAAAACAGGTTATCCGGGTTATTTTTTAATTGTACAGGATTTTATTGCTGAAGCGCGGAAGATGGGGGTATCTGTAGGACCTGGGCGTGGATCTGCAGCAGGATCAGCAGTGGCTTATTGTCTTGGTATTACAAATATTGACCCGATCTTATACGATTTACTATTTGAGCGTTTCTTAAATCCTGACCGGGTATCTATGCCGGATATTGATATTGACTTTGATGATGAGGGTCGGGGTCGCGTTATGCAATACGTAATTGATAAGTATGGCGCGTCTCAGGTTGCGCAGATTATCACTTATGGTACTATGGCGGCGAAATCTTCCATTAAGGATACCGCTCGTGTTTTGGATTTACCCTTATCGGACGCCAATGAAATCGCGAAATTAATTCCGAATTTAAAGCTTAGCAAAATCTTCAATATGGAAGATAAAGCCTTAAAAGAGGTTTTGAGATCAGAGGAATTAGAGGCCGTTAATAAGTTAAAATCATTAGCCGAAGGTGCAGGAATAGAAGCGGAAACCATTAAGCAAGCACGTGTATTGGAAGGTTCGATGCGAAACACAGGTATACATGCCTGTGGGGTAATTATTACTCCGGACGATATCACGAATTTTGTTCCGGTATCATTAGCAAAGGATTCTGATTTATATGTTACACAATTTGACAACTCGGTAGTTGAAAGTGCCGGATTGTTAAAAATGGACTTTTTGGGTTTGAAAACCCTGACTTTGATTAAGGATACCGTTGTCAATGTTAAGTTAAGCCATGATATAGACTTAGATCCTGATAATTTCCCGATTGATGATTTAAAGACGTATGAATTATTCCAGAGAGGGGAAACTGTAGGTATCTTCCAGTATGAATCTCCGGGAATGCAAAAATACATGAAGGAATTAAAACCTACAATATTTGCGGATTTAATTGCTATGAATGCTTTGTATCGTCCTGGACCAATGGAATATATTCCAAGTTTCGTGAAGCGTAAACATGGAATAGAACCTATTACTTATGATTTAGATGCGTGTGAGGAATATTTAAGTGAAACCTATGGTATTACGGTATATCAAGAACAGGTTATGCTTTTATCTCAAAAACTGGCCGGGTTTTCAAAAGGTGATGCCGACGTTTTGCGTAAAGCAATGGGAAAAAAACAGAAGGCTGTTCTTGACAAAATGAAATCTAAGTTTATTTCCCAAGCAGAAGCAAACGGACATAGTGCAAAAGCTTTAGAGAAGATATGGACAGACTGGGAAGCTTTTGCTTCTTATGCGTTTAACAAATCGCACTCTACCTGTTATGCATGGATTGCGTATCAAACAGCTTATTTAAAGGCTCACTATCCTGCAGAATATATGGCTGCTGTTCTTTCTAATAATATGAACGATATAAAGCAGGTAACGTTCTTTATGGAAGAGTGTAAGCGAATGGGGTTAACTGTTTTAGGACCAGATGTTAATGAATCTCACTACAAGTTTACTGTAAATGACGAGGGAGCTATTCGTTTTGGAATGGGAGCGGTTAAAGGAGTGGGAGCAGGAGCGGTTGATACGATTGTAAATAGTCGTACAGGAGGACCTTACAAATCTATTTTTGATTTGGCAAAACGTGTTGATTTAAGAATGATCAACAAAAAAGCTTTTGAGAGCCTTGCTTATGCCGGCGGATTTGATTCTTTCACGGAAACACATCGGGCGCAGTATTTTTATGCCGACGGAGAAAATAGTTCCGGTATTGAGAAAGCTGTCAAATTTGCACATAAGTTTAAAGAGAATGAGAATTCAGCGCAGGTGAGTTTGTTTGGTTCCGGAGGGGCAGTTGAGCTACCAGAACCTGTTTTAACAGCATGTCCGCCGTGGGGATTGATAGAAAAGCTGAAATACGAAAAAGATGTTATAGGTATTTACCTTACTAGTCATCCCTTGGACAATTATAAATTTGAAATGACCCATTTCTGTCCGAATAATGTAACAGACTTGCAGATGATCAATAAGGTAAAGGCTGCTGAAGTAGAACAGGAGCTTTTATTAGAGTTCAACCGAATAAAAAATAAAGAGATTGTTCTCGGCGGGATTATAGCCATGGCCAATCACCGAGTTGCTAAATCGGGAAAACCTTTTGGTTCTTTTATTATAGAGGATTATTATGACTCTTATGAAATAATGGTGTTTGGTGAAGATTATGTGAAATTTAAAGGATATCTTCAAGAAGGATATTTTGTTCAAATCAGAGGCTTGGTTCAGGAACGTTTTAAGCAAGTTGGTAACTGGGGATTTGAACTGAAGGGAATCCAACTGTTATCAGATTTGCGCGAAAAGATGGCGAAAAGTTTTACGATTCAATTTCCTTTAAATGCTTTAGATAAAGAGTTTATACAAAATCTTGAAAAAGTATTGAGTTATACTCAACTAGAGGGGCAAGAAGCTAATTGTCAACTGAAATTCAAAGTGATCGATTTACAGGATGAACTATCTATTGAGATGCCATTGAAGAGAAAGAAGATTAATATCACAAACGAATTTTTGGATGGACTTGAGTCGTTGGAGGGAGTTAGATATAAATTAAATTGATAGGTTATAAAAAAAATAATAGTTTTAATTAAATAGCATATATAAGGGTTTGCTTATATTTGTGTAATTTTACATTGTAAATCATTAAACAAGATCAAAATGGCATTAGAAATTACAGATGGCAACTTTGATGAAGTTGTATTAAAATCAGATAAACCAGTACTTATTGATTTTTGGGCAGAATGGTGTGGCCCATGTCGTATGGTTGGTCCTTTGGTTGATGAAATTTCAACAGAGTATGAAGGTAAAGCAGTAGTTGGGAAAGTGAATGTTGATAACAATCCAGATATTTCTGTTCGTTATGGAATTCGTAATATCCCGGCATTATTATTCTTCAAGAACGGCGAAATTGTAGATAAACAAATCGGAGCGGTTCCTAAATCAGTATTGACTGAAAAATTAGAAAAGCAATTATAATTTCGAAGACACAAATAAAAGCCGCTTTATTTTTTAAAGCGGCTTTTATTTTGACCTTATATTTCTGGATTAGAGCTTTAAATTGTATTTAAACCCAAGGGTTGCCCATCTGCTTGGCATTGGGACAGCGCCTACCTCAATATATTCAGTATTAAAAATATTTTGAATATCAGCATATATATGATATTTGGATTTTACAAAAGCTATACGAGCATCAGAAACGAAATAAGAGTTACTTGATGCTCTTTGAAGTAACCTATTAGCGGTTGTAAAAATCCATCTTTCTGTTTGTAAGCTAATATTTGCCTGAAATTGATTCTTTAAACTTTCTATTCCATACTTAATAATAGTGTTTTCATAATCATTAATAATTGAAGGATTTAAATAGCTGTATTGTAGGTTAACCGATAGGTTTTTATTTTCTGAAAAGGGCTGATTAAAGTTTAAACTTCCGAAAATTCCATGCGTTTTGTTATTGCCTAAGTTTTGGGCTTGATAAGGTTCATCGGTTGAAGATCTTACCCAATCAATAAAATTATCAATATCTCTGTAAAAATAACCCCCTTTTATGGAAATGTAATCTTTCTGAAACGAAGCACTAATTTCATTTTGCCAAGCATTTTCGCTCTTTAAATCAGGATTTCCGATATTTCCGGGTCTTTGGTTTAAATATAAATCTGTGAAAGTAGGAATTCGTTGACTGGTTCCGCTGCTCGCTGATATTTTCCAATGCTCATTAATCAAATAACTCATATCCAATCCAGGAAAAATTTGCCAATCATAATCTGAGTTGTAATTGAGATAAGCCCCAAGATTAAAAATAAAATTTCTAAAATAGGTACTCCTAAATTCTGTAAAGAGCCCTAGATTATTTCTGTTATGATCACCAATATTAGAGCTATTAATTGCCTCGTGTCTTATTTCTGTACCGAGACCGAAATCACCATATTTAGATTGCTTATAAGCATGTAATTCTCCTGAGATGCTATGGGTGTAATGTTGACTCCTACCTTTGCTCAAATCGTCTTTAAAGTACCTGTAATCATCTTCGTTATATCGATAGTTGATTCTGGGGCTTAGGGACCAATTTCCATTTAACTGGTGATGAGAAGATATACTAGATAAAAAGGTTTTGATTAATTCTTCTGAGTTTACGTCTCCTGGTGCTGCATAAAATCCATTTGCTCCAAACTGATTATTAATATATCCAGCCATCATCTGGATTTTGTTATCCTGATTCAGAAGTAAATTATTTTGGTAATAAATTTTTTCATTATCACTTCCTGTATTAAAGCGTTGTCCATTACTATGTTCTTTGCTTGCGTATAATTGATGTTGATGCTTCTTATTATAAAATGATCCCCCCAATTGGATACCGTTTCCATAATAAATTCCTTTTTGATCAGTTTCTTCTACATTTTTAAAAGAGCTCCCGGCATAGAGATGAGCAAATACTTCACTTGAATCAACTTGTTTAGTAACAATATTTACTGCTCCGGTTAAACCATTTATACCATAAACCCTAGATGCCGGACCTCGAAGGATTTCAATTCTTTCGATAGCTTCCAATGGGATGGGGATATTTAACATATGATGACCTGTTTGAGGGTCAGAAAGTTTAACTCCGTTTATTAGCACTAGAGTTTGATCAAAACTACCACCATCAATTCCAATATCAGCTTGCGTACCAAAGGGACCCCTTTGACGGATATCTACACCTCCGACATACCGAAGAACTTCGTTGATACTTGTGCTAGGTAATTTTTTTAAATCTTTTTGTGTTAAGACTTGAATATTCCTACTATGTTGATTAAATGGAATCTGAAATCTATTTTCTTGAATCAGGACTTCATCAATTCTGGTGCTGTCTGGCAACAAATTTTGAGCAAAAAGTAAATTTGGAAAAGTGTAAAAAATGAAAAGTAATTTCCTAAATGACATATAAGTTAATTTTGCGTCAAAAATAGATAAAAAGTTTATGTCCAAAGAAGGTTTTAATGCCATTCTTGCCGTCCTTTAGAAATATTATGGACGTTTAGGTCAATTGTGTCTTTCTCTAATGGAATGATTTTGATTTTTGAGAGGTTTGGCTGTCCTGCATCTACCCAAGCTGTATACCATAGGGAGCCAATAGTCCAAATTGATTTTTTAATCCTACTTTGTACCATACCATTTAATTGCTGATGATAACTCATGACATAAAAATCAGAATAATTGTTTTGTAATATTGCTCCACGCTGCACATAGGCCCTTTGCAGTACCTTTGGTAATTTTTGAGACAAACTTTTTTCTATTAATAATACAGAGTCTAATAAAGAATGGCTTTCCTGTACAATTTTCCATGAAAAGCCAAGAACATCATCAATGTACTCTGCAGGTCCTACAAGTAGGCTATACTCTTTAAAATACTTTTCCGGGAGTCTTGTCTCCCATAAAGCATGGATTCCTATTTGATTGGTAAATTGTCCGTTATAATTACTGGTTGTATGCAGTGGAACATGGGCATCAGCGGCGTAGTGGCCTAAATCCGCGGAAATTTTAATGATTTTCTTTAGATTTTTATGAATGAATGCCTGAATAAGCTGTTGATATGACTTTTCAATTTGCCAAGGAACAATTCCCCTGGCTATTAAATATTTTTCAGTATACTTTTCTTTTGCTTTATACCAAGGTATTGCTATCGAATCGATATTTGTTTCTATACGATCAAGATCAATAAAATGCCTAGGTGATTCATTCGGATCTATATAAACTCTTTTATCGGCATTTACTGCATATTCTTGAATAAAATAAAGGTTCTTCTTATAGAAATGTGACATCTCCGGGGGCAAAGTGAAAACAGCATGCTTATTAATTATTTTATGTGGTTGAAATCCCCACGAAGAAAAAAGAAGTAAGGAGAGACAAGAACAAAAGAATAATATACCCTGTTTCATGTTGGCTAATAGATATTTATCGAAATTTAATAATTTTTAGTTAAGTAATGTGGATTTTTATCGAAAGTTATTAACTGAAATTTGTTACTTTGTTAAGTCAAATATCGGAATCGATGAAAATATTATATGCTGTCCAAGGTACTGGGAACGGACATTTATGCAGAGCTATAGATGTTATTCCATGTCTTCGTGAATACGGTGAGGTAGACGTATTGGTAAGTGGCATTCAGGCAGACATAGAGCTTCCTTTTGAGGTGAAATATCGTTATCATGGATTAAGCTTTATTTTTGGTAAATCAGGTGGGGTAGATCTTTGGAAGACCTTTATGAGTTCTACCGTAAGGAAATTTGTCAAAGAGGTGAACTCTGTTCCTGTCGAAAAATATGATTTAGTAATCAATGATTTTGAACCAATATCAGCATGGGGTAGTTATTTTAAGGAAAAGAATTGCATAGGTTTAAGTCATCAAATAGGTGCTTTTGATCCTGCAAGCCCTAAACCGGAAGAAACTGATATGTTAGGGAAGTTCATTATGAAGAATTATGCACCTTCCAATATTTCTTATGGTTTTCATTTTAAGTCTTACGCTTCGCATATTTTTACCCCGGTAATAAGACAATCAGTTCGACAGTTAGAACCAAAAGACCTAGGACATTATACCGTATATTTGCCATCTTATGATGATTCTCATCTGCTAAAGCATTTATCGAAATATCCGGATGTAAGATGGGAAGTCTTTTCAAAACATAATAAGAAACCGTTTAAATTAAAGAACGTTTCTATTAACCCAATAAATAGTGATGCTTTTGTAAAAAGTATGGCTGAATCTTCCGGAGTTTTATGTGGAGCGGGCTTCGAAACTCCTGCAGAGGCTCTTTATCTAGGAAAGAAATTACTAGTCATTCCTATGAAAAATCAGTATGAGCAACATTTAAATGCTGCCTCATTGGAAGAAATTGGAGTTCCTGTTATCAGGAGTTTAAAGAAAAAGTATGAATTAGATATTGAATCCTGGTTGAATGCAAAATCAAATGTATTTGTAGATTATCAGGATTGCACTGCTGATATAATAGAGAAAATAGTAAAAAACCATAAACCATAATGAAATATATTTTAGGAATCTTTTTTTGTTTATCCCTTTGTTCAACTTCTCAAGCCCAAGCTTTGTCCACGGCTAATGATTCTTTATCTTATGCTTTGGGTCAGGATTTAGGCTCTTACCTTAAGAAAATGGAATTACCGTTAAATAAGACGCAATTGCTTCAGGCAATAGCAGATGTTTTGGACGGGAAGGACCCTAGATACACTGATGAACAAAGAGAGCGTATAATCCGAACCGGGTTAGAGAAAATTGAGAACGAAAAAAATGCGGAATTAAAGAAAAATGCACAAGTTTTTTTAGATAATAACAAAACTAAACCTGGTATTAAAGTTACTGAAGAAGGTTTACAATATGAAGTAATTAAGGAAGGTGCTGGTTTGCATCCTACTTTGAGTGATTCGCTGACTGTTCATTATATTGGTAAAATCGCTACAGGTGAAACTTTTGACAGCTCTTATGACCGTGGAGAGCCATTGGAGATCACATTAAATTCTATGATTGAAGGGTGGAAAATAGGGATTCCTTTGATGAAAAAGGGGGCAAAGTATAGATTCTTTATTCCTTATAACCTAGGATATGGGGAGCGCAGAAGTGGCCCGATCCCTCCATTTAGTACATTGATTTTCGATGTAGAGTTATTGGACATTAAATCAGTAAATGAAGATGAAATATAATCGATTAGGTAAATCTGATCTAACCATTTCCGAAATAGGATTAGGAGCCATGTCTTTGGTTCAAGGTCAAGATGATACCAATTCTTATGTGCTTAAGCATGCACAAGAACTGGGTATTAATTATCTCGATACTTCCGATTTATACGATAAGGGTAAAAATGAAGAATTACTGGGAAAGTTAATTCATGAAGATAGAGATAAATGGATCCTTGCTTCAAAAGTAGGAAATAAGTGGAGAGCTGATGGGGCTGGTTGGGATTGGGTACCAACAAAGAATTATATATTAAGCGCTGTAGAAGATTCACTTAAGAGATTAAAAACAGATTACTTAGATCTTTATCAGCTACATGGTGGAACAACGGATGATTCTTTTGAAGAAATAGTGGAAGCATTTGATATGTTAGTTTCTCAAGGAAAGATAAGATATTATGGTATATCATCGATAAGGCCGAATGTTTTTTTGAACTATGCTAATAATAGTAATATCATTTCTGATATGATGCAATACAGTATCTTTGATCGGAGACCTGAGGAATATTTTCCAGCTCTTTCTGATAGTGGAATTGCAGTTTTAGCAAGAGGTACAGTGGCTCAAGGTTTATTGTTAGAAAAAGATGCTCAGAAATATTTGTCATATTCTACACGAGAGGTTTTGGAAATACAAAAGTCTATAGAAGAGTTAGCACAACAGCATCAAGTCTCAAAACTCGCATTAGCACTGAAGTATCCTTTGTTACATCAACCCTGTGTTTGTAGTGTTCTTGGTATTCGCACTAAAGATCAAGTAAGATCGTTAGATGATGTGATGGATGAGATGAAAAATATTGATTTAGATTTGTTTAAAGGACTTTTAAACGATTTGCCAACTATAAAATACGAGGCACATCGGGAATAACGGTTAAATGAAACATAAAATAAGGGATTCATTAAGAGTCCCTTTTTATGTTTTAAGATTTTTAGTTCTTCTTAAATCTTTAAAAATATTTTTTTAAGATAATTTCCAAATCTTCAGGAGTATCAATGGCATCATTGATATGGTTAGAAATGGCCGTTTGTATTCGATATCCATTATCTATCCAACGAAGTTGTTCTAAAGATTCAGTAGTTTCTAAGGTAGAAAGCGGAAGTTTAGCTATTTCTTTAAGGGTATCAACCTGAAAGCCATAAATACCGATATGATTGTAATAGATTGTTTTTGAGAGCCACTCATTAATATTTAAACCTCTGAAGTAGGGGATGGGCTGTCTGGAGAAATACACAGCTTCATTCTTCTTATTTAGGATCACTTTTGGTTTGTTGAAGTTTTCCAAATCAGCTAGTTCCGTAATTTTCCTTACTAAAGTAGCAATTTGTACCTCTGATGATTGAAAACAAGAAACCAATAAGTCAATCTGTTGAGGATCGATAAAAGGTTCATCACCTTGTATATTAATTGCTATATCAAAGCCAGTGATATTATTTATTACCTCGGCACATCGATCTGTTCCTGATTGATGATCTTTTTGTGTCATGACTACATTTCCGGCAAAGCTTTTAACATGATCATAGATTCGTTGATCATCAGTAGCCACTACGACCTCTGTCAAGGAAGCTGCATGTTTTACTTGATTGTAAACACGCTGAATCATAGTCATCCCTCCGATATCAACTAAAGGTTTACCGGGAAATCGAGTTGATTCATATCTTGCAGGAATTATTCCAATTACTTTCATAACGTTAAATTAAAAAAAAGCCGACTATTATCGGCTTTTAATCGTTATTGCTTAAAATAAGCCAAAGAGTTCGGCTTCTATTTTTTGTATGATTTTTCCTAAATCTTCCTGATTGTTAGCAAAGTCTAAATGATCCTTATCTAAAACTAACAGTTTACCCTCTTTGTAATTATTAATCCATTTTTCATATTTCTCATTCAATTTTGATAAATAATCCAAACGGATTCCTGATTCATAGTCTCTGCCTCTTTTTTGAATATTATTAACTAAAGTAGGCACAGATGCTCTCAGGTAGATTAATAAATCCGGAGGTTTAATATAATCCACTATGCTTTGAAAAATATTCGAATAATTTTCAAAGTCACGTGCACTCATAAGTCCCATATCATACAGGTTTTCAGCGAAGATATAAGCGTCTTCGTAAATTGTTCTATCCTGTATCATGTTAATTTCTCTATTTTGAAGATCTATGATGTGGCGAAACCTTGAATTTAGAAAGAAGATCTGTAAGTTAAATGCCCAACGTTTCATGTCGCTATAGAAATCCTCCAGATATGGATTGTTTTCAACAGCTTCAAATTGAGGCTCAAAGTTAAGGTGCTTCGCAAGCATTTCAGTTAAGGTAGTTTTACCTGCACCAATATTTCCAACAATGGCAATATGCATAATTCTAGTACAATTTTTTTAAACCAATTATTTCACGAACTTCTTTGATTGTTTTTGTGGCACTAGCCTGAGCTTTTTCAGCTCCTAATTTAATGACCTTAGCGATATACTCATCGTCTTTACTTATATCTTCAATTCTAGCTCGTACTTCGCCGGTAGCCAAAACCATATCTTCTGCTAATTGTTTTTTAAAGTCGCCATATCTGATTTCAGCTTTATTATATAATTCATCAAAATGCTGAAGTGTATCAGGCGTAGAAACTACTTTCATTAAATCAAAAAGATTTTGAACAGCTTCCGGTTTTGTTTGGTTTTGTTCTGAAGGTCCTGCATCAGTAACTGCACGCATTATTTTTTTGCGGAGAACTTCTTCCGTGTCAGAGAGGTAGATACAATCGGCATCACCATTTGATTTACCCATCTTACCTTGACCAGAAAGACCAGGGATTTTGATTAATTTATCTGAATAAGTAAAAGCAAAAGGTTCCTTGAAGTAATCTACCTGATAAAGGCGGTTAAACCTGTTTCCGAAGGTTCTTGTCATTTCCAGATGTTGTTCCTGATCTTTTCCTACAGGGACCTTTGTCGCATGATGAATAAGGATATCACATGCCATTAAGACAGGGTAGGTCAGTAGTCCTGCGTTTACATTATTGGGATTTGCCCGTACTTTATCTTTAAAGGCTGTAGACCTTTCTAATTCACCTAAATATGCATTCATATTCATATAAAGATATAGTTCTGCAACTTCAGGCACATCAGATTGAACATATATAGTAGATTTTTCAGGGTCTAATCCGGCGGCAAGATATTCTACGACCACATTTCGAACCGTATCTTTCAAATCATGTGGGGTAGGATGGGTGGTTAATGAATGTAAATCTGCAATAAAAAAGAAGCAATTATATTCGTCTTGCATTTTTACGAAATTTTTCAATGCTCCATAGTAATTTCCAAGATGTAATTTTCCGGTACTTCTAATACCACTGACAACGGTTTCCATATAACTGCGAAGTTACATAAAAAAAGCAAAATACCGATTGATTGAAACGAGGATAAAACTGTTTAATTAGATTTAGGAAGGTATTTGTCAGTTTAAAATACCTAGTAGATATGTGGGTTTTCCAATAAGTCAGTTACATACCCTAAAACCTCAATTTCTTGTGCACCGTCTTCAAGCATAGAAAACGTTAAATATGCAGCATATATTTCGGCACTGAAAAGGACATGTTTGTCTGATACAATTGTGTCTATTACTCCCTCTCTAGCATCAATTCCTAAATGTTCTAATTCATTATGTAGATTTATTGAAATTGTTTCATGATCTTCTCCTGAAGCGAAGCCCACGATAATATGCAAGATAAGCTTGTCGAATAGCTCCTGATTCATTTTCTTGAACTTATTGGAATATAAATCAGCATCAAAACGATTTTTTGCACTTGAGACTATTTTGTCCCAAATAAGGTACTCGGTTGTAGTTTGCATAATAGAAGTTTATAAATTGTTAACGTAAATATAATAAATACAATACGATAATACAACGCTCCATTTAAGTAATTCTTATGTTATTTCTGCAAACAATCTATTACAATTGGGGGTTATATTTCTAGATGTTTATTAAAGAAATAGCTTATGAATTCTGAAGAAAATAAAAAGAAAAATCTTCCAAATGATGAAGATCAGGGGCCAAATGAACCAAATAATTTAGCTTACAACACTGAAGAGGATTCCTATGAAATGGACGTTAATGATAATGATCCTGACTGGGATCATCCTATGGATTATGATACAATTAGTGAAGGAGCTGTTGATGACGATTCTACCTATGATTCTTCGAATCCCTATGTGGGAGAAGAATATGCTAGTCGAGAAGAACTTTTAAAAGAAGACTTAGAGGATGATAATATGCGTATAGAAGACGATGATATTTTAAAGTTATCTAAGTTAGATGAAGAATTGTCACACAACGCCGAAGATGATCGGGATGATCTTGATGAAGAAGGTTACCCTCTCAATGATGATTAAGTAACCTTTAGGACAAATGGGGGTTATTCAGCCTCCAATTGTTCTTTATATTTCCTTTTATGATCTTCTACTTCTTCAGACATTTCAGGATATTGTATGTCTTTATACTCAGATAAGATTTCATAAATGATTTTTGCTACCAGATACCTACTCACAGGCTTAGAATCTGAGGGTATAACATACCATGGAGCATTCTTTTTACTGGTATTTTTTATTGCATCTTCATAACATTCCATGTACTTATCCCATAATGCTCTTTCTTTTAGATCTCCGGGAGAGAATTTCCAATTTTTATCTTCTTCCTCCAAACGACTTAATAGTCTGTTTTTCTGTTCGTCCTTACTTACATTTAGGAAGAATTTAAGAACAATCATGCCGTTTTCAGTTAGGCGTTTTTCAAAATTATTTATCTGTTCAAATCTTATTTTCCAAAAATCGGAGGGTAAGTGTTTAGGATCTGTAATATGAGGAATTTGTTCGTTTAATAGGTATTCAGGATGGACTCTAGTAACTAATACATTTTCATAATGAGTTCTATTAAATACGGTAAATTTTCCTTTTTCAGGAAGTTTGATTTCATGTCTCCATAAGTAGTCATGTTGAAGTTCTTTTTCTGTAGGGGTCTTAAAGCTTTCGACGACGACACCTCGTACATTTATAGCTTTAAATACCTCTCGAATTAGTGAGTCTTTTCCTGAGGTATCCATGCCCTGCAGACATATTAAGACATTGTATCTATCGTTAGCATACATTTTATCCTGTATAGCTGCAATTTTCTTTCTAAGTTTTTTTAATTCTGCCTTAGCCTGATCTTTGGTTATTTCGTCTTTTAAATTTGTTGGAAAGTCCTTTAATTTAAATTTACTGTTGACTGCTAATTTTTTTGAAAATTTAACCATAGTTATTTAATTAGATATTCAATTTACTAAAAATTTGATTAATCAATCTTGTTTCTTTTTAACTGGGCTATACTTGTATTTTATCATTAGATTTGATGATAATCTAAATTATCATTAAAAACAGTGATAATTTGT
>JBEBRZ010000071.1:0-19695 GCA_040394615.1 Sphingobacterium mizutaii | reverse complement strand
AGAAGATCTAGATGTAACATATTAGCTCCATCGGATTTAGCATTTGCAGGATCGGGATGAGTCTCAATAAACAAACCATCTGCACCTACTGCGATTGCAGCTTTAGCAATTGTTTCAATTAGTTCAGGCTTCCCTCCTGTTACACCAGAACTTTGATTTGGCTGTTGTAAAGAATGGGTACAATCCATTACTGTTGGTACATTAAATGATTTCATCACTGGAAATCCTCTAAAGTCAACAATTAGGTCCTGATAACCAAATGTGTTTCCACGATCTGTAAGAATTACTTTATTATTTCCTGAATCCTGAACCTTATCCACAGCAAATTTCATAGATTCAGCAGATAGAAATTGGCCTTTTTTAATATTTACTACTTTTCCAGTTTCTGCAGCAGCATTTAACAAATCAGTTTGTCTGCAAAGAAATGCCGGAATTTGTAAAACATCAACATATGCAGCAGCCATAGCCGCTTCATGGCTTTCATGAATATCAGTAACGGTAGGAATCCCGAAGGTCTTTCCTACTTTTTCTAAAATCTTCAATGCTTTTTCATCACCGATTCCGGTGAATGAACTCCCTTTAGATCTGTTGGCCTTGCGATATGAACCTTTAAAAATATATGGAATATTTAATTTATCTGTAATGCCTACAATTTTCTCAGCAATACGGAGTGCAATTTCCTCTCCTTCAATTGCACAAGGACCTGCCATTAAAAAAAAGGCAGAAGAATTACCATTTTTTATATTTGGTAAATATGTATTAATCATAAATATATTTAGTTACCTAGTTCCGACATAAATTTTATACGCATCAATTGAATATCTTCGAAAGAATAATCTTCTTCCCCCAATTCATTAAGAGCAGTTTCTATCGCATCATTTTCGGCTGTTTTAAAATAGTCGTATACTTCATCCTGTCGATCCTGATCAATCATCTCATCTACAAAATATCCAAGATTCAATTTGGTACCGGAATTAACGATGGATTCAACTTCTTTTAAAAGATCTTCATAACTGATGCCCTTTGAAGAAGCAATATCTTCTAAACTTATCTTTCTATCAATATTCTGAATAATAGAGACCTTGAGTGCCGATTTATTTGCTGTTGATTTAATGACTAAATCTTGTGGTCTATCAATATCATTGTCCTCCACATACTTTTTAATCATCTCAACAAAGGGAGCACCAAACTTCATGGCCTTACCAGATCCAACTCCTTGAATTTGTTTTAATTCATCTATCGTTACAGGATAGTGCGTACACATTTCGTCTAATGAAGGATCTTGGAAAATAACGAAGGGAGGTAAAGATTTTTGCTTAGAAATCTTCTTACGAAGCTCCTTAAGCATTTTTAGTAGTTCTGCATCAAGAGCTCCTGATTGACCGCCTACGTCATCGGAAGTTTCCGATTTAGTCAATTCCATCGGTTTATTTAAAATAAACTTCAAAGGATAGGGATTAGTGATGTATTTTTTCCCTCCATCTGTAAGCTGTAATAAGCCATAATGGTCAATATCTTTCTTTATAAAATCCGCTAATTCGGCTTGACGAATTAATGAATTCCAGAAATTGACTCCCAATTCCTTACCTGAACCAAATAAAGAATGACTGTCATGTTTATACTTTGAAATAGGTTGATTATTTTGACCAATTAAAACATTTATAATATGTTGATCATCAAACTTATCACCTTCTTCTTTTACGAAGTTTAGTACAGTAAGAAGTGGTTCTTCGGCATCAAAGAAAGTTTTCTGAGACCTACAATTATCACACATGCTATTGCAACCAGTATCGTCGAATTTCTCACCGAAATAATGTAAAATCTGTTTTCTGCGACATACAGCAGATTCTGAATAATCAATTACTTCTTTTAATATTTGAGTCCCTATTTCTTTCTCAGAAACAGGCTTATCCTTCATAAACTTAGTAAGCTTTTCTACATCTTTTTCGGAATAGAAAGCTAAACAATATCCCTCTCCTCCATCACGCCCTGCTCTTCCTGTTTCTTGATAATACCCTTCCATTGATTTCGGAATATCATGGTGGATTACATATCGAACATCAGGTTTATCAATCCCCATTCCAAATGCAATGGTTGCCACAATAACATCTATATCTTCCATTAGGAATTTATCTTGTGTGTCAGCGCGGGTTTTTGCATCTAAGCCAGCATGGTAAGGAAGTGCTTTAATTCCATTAATATTTAGAACCTCAGCAATTTCTTCAACTTTTTTACGACTTAAACAATAAACAATTCCTGCTTTACCAGCATTGCTTTTAATAAAGCGAACAATTTGTTTGATAACATCTTGTTTTGGTCTTACCTCATAGTATAAGTTTGTTCTATTAAAAGAAGACTTAAACAATGTTGCATCAGTCATTTGCAAATTTTTGCGAATATCTGATTGAACCTTAGGGGTTGCTGTTGCTGTTAATGCAATAATAGGAATATCGTCACCAATTTCGTTGATAACCTGTCGTATCTTACGATATTCCGGTCTAAAGTCGTGTCCCCATTCAGAAATACAGTGAGCTTCGTCGACTGCAACAAATGAAACGGTAATGCTTCTTAAGAAATTAACATTTTCTTCTTTAGCTAGGGATTCTGGAGCGACATACAAAAGTTTTGTCTTGCCTTCCTGAACATCTTGTTTAACTTTTTGAATTTCGTTCTTCGTTAAAGAGGAGTTTAAGAAATGTGCAATGCTATCCCGACCACCGAATGCTCGTACTTGGTCTACCTGATTTTTCATCAAAGCAATTAATGGTGAAATTACGATTGCCGTACCTTCACTCATTAACGCAGGTAGTTGATAACATATGGATTTCCCTCCCCCAGTAGGCATAATCACGAAAGTGTCTTTTTTATTTAAAACATTCGTAATAATGGCTTCCTGGTCACCTTTAAAAGTATCGAATCCAAAAAAATCTTGAAGATTATCGAATAGTGATTTTTCTATTTCCATTGACTATGCAAAATAAATAGATGTAATAACGGTATGAATAATACGTGTTAAATAATGTATTTTTGTAGCGAACACATCATATTTATACATAAAATTAAGCAAATATTACGTGAAAAACAATATAGATATTAAATCATTGGCACAAAGCACTTTTGAGCTCGAAGCAGCCAACGTTTTAGCGCTTTCTGAGAAGATAAATGAGGATTTTGTAAAAGTCATAGAACAAATTTTAGAACTGAAAGGAAGGGTGATTTTAACCGGAATAGGTAAAAGTGCTATTATTGCTCAAAAAATTGTAGCCACTTTAAATTCAACAGGAACGCCTTCTATTTTTATGCATGCTGCCGATGCAATCCACGGCGATCTGGGAATTATTCAAGAAGACGATCTAATCATTGCTATATCAAAAAGTGGAAATACCCCGGAAATAAAAGTATTAGTACCCTACCTCAAGCAAACAGGCAATATTTTAGTGGCTATGGTAGGGAATAACGAATCTTTCCTTGCTGAACAAGCTAATTATATACTCGACACAAGTATTACCAGAGAAGCTTGCCCAAATAATCTTGCCCCAACCACAAGTACAACAGTACAATTAGCAATGGGAGATGCAATTGCCGTTTGTTTACAGTCTAAACGACAGTTTACTGATCAGGATTTTGCAAAGTATCATCCAGGAGGTGCTTTAGGTAAACAACTTTATTTAAAAGTTGGTGATTTATCGGATAATAATGGATTGCCATTCGTGTCTCCGTCGGCTGATATCCGATCTGTTTTAATTAGCATCACTAAATTCAGGTTAGGAGCAACTGTTGTAATAGAAGATCAGAAAATATTGGGGATTATTACGGATGGAGATATCCGTAGAATGTTGGAAAAATACACAGATGTAACTGGACTTATTGCAAAAGAAGTCATGTCTTTAAACCCCAAAACTATCGATAAATCTGAACTTGCGGCTACTGCTTTACACGAAATGAGGCAAAACAGTATTTCTCAGCTAGTCGTAACTGATCAAGGCTGCTACGCTGGCATTATACATTTACAGGATATTTTGAAGGAAGGAATAATTTAAGATTCTATTGTAAAATTATTGTTGATTTAGTTCAATTTTTAAATAAAGTATCGTGTTCTTTTAAAAATGGTCTTAGATTTGATTAACTAGATACGAACAAAAAATTGAAACAATGAAAAAAATTACAAGTATATGCGCAGTGGTTATTGCATTTATTAGTTTAACTGCAATGGGGATGTTAGCAGCAGAGTTTAAATTCGATAAAGAAACACATGACTTTGGTAAGATTCCTTTGAATAAACCTGTGACTCATGAATATAAATTCAACAATTCAGGTGATGAACCAATCATTATTTCAGATGTTCAACCTACTTGTGGATGTTCGGTAGCTGAATTTACCAAAACACCGGTTAAACCAGGTGAATCCGGAAGTATTAAAGTTACTTTTAATGCAGCAGCTAAAGGACCATTTACAAAATCTTTTATCGTAAAATCAAATACAAAAACTCCTGTTAAAACACTTACCATCAAAGGTATTGTGGAGTAAGCATAAGATTATATTTGTTCTTAATTAAAGTTCGAATACATAAATTAAATAAGCGAGCCATTCTATATAGAGTGGCTCGCTTATTTTTATGACATGACCCGTTTTATTCGTACTTTTGTAAAAATTAAAATTATAATTAAATAAATAATGCCATCAATATCACAAAAGGGCATAAACATGCCTGCATCACCTATTAGGAAACTTACTCCATTTGCGGATCAAGCAAAAAAAGAAGGCAAAAAAATCTATCATTTAAACATTGGTCAACCGGATATTGAAACTCCCGAAATCATGTTGAATGCATTAAAGAATATTGATTTTAAAGTATGGGCATATACTCCATCCGAAGGTACAATATCTTATAGAACCAAATTAGCAGAGTATTATAATAAAATAAATTACAATATCAGCCCCAGTGATATATTGGTAACCAATGGAGGTTCGGAAGCTATAACGATTGCTATGCAAGCCTGTTTAAATCCAGGTGAAGAAATTATCATTCCTGAACCTTTCTATGCAAATTATAATGGTTTTGCTTGTTCAGCTGATATTGTTGTTAAGCCGATCATGTCTACTATAGACAATGGATTCGCTCTGCCTTCTATAGCTGATTTTGAAAAGGTAATAACGGAAAAAACAAAAGCAATTGCCATCTGTAATCCAAACAACCCTACCGGATACCTTTATTCTCGTGAAGAGCTAGAAGCTTTGAAAGAACTATGTCTAAAACATGATTTATATCTTTTCTCTGATGAAGCATATAGAGAATTTTGCTATGATGGTCGTGAATTCATCTCTCCAATGCAATTAGAAGGCTTAGAACAGCACGTAGTAGTATTTGACACGGTATCTAAACGTTATTCAGCTTGTGGCGCCCGTATAGGATGTATAATAACAAAGAATAAAGAATTATATCAAACATCGTTGAAGTTTGCTCAGGCACGCCTAAGCCCATCTTTAGAGGGGCAAATTGCAGGTGAGGCTGCAGTAGATACTCCAGATAGCTACTTTGAAGCTGTTTCAAAAGAGTATACCGCTAGAAGAGATACACTAGTGAAAGGCCTTAATCAGATTGATGGTGTTTTTTGTCCAAATCCAGGAGGAGCATTTTATGTGATTGCAAAACTTCCTATTGACAATGCAGATAAATTCTGTCAATGGATGTTAGAATCATTTTCTTATAATAACGAAACGGTAATGATGGCACCTGCAACCGGATTCTACTCTACTCCGGGAGCTGGCACGAATGAAGTTCGTTTGGCTTATGTTTTAAATCAAAAGGATTTATTATCAGCACTTAAGTGCTTAGAAGAAGCTTTACAGCAATATCCCGGCAGAACAATTTAAATAAGTATTCTTTATAAAAAATTCAGAGGCAGTTATTAAATATAGCTGCCTTTTTAATTATTAATCACTCTTATTCAATACTTTAAAATTTATTTACAACAATTTTTACGCTAAAGCGTTTATAGTATTAGAAACTAATGAATAATATTTATGGATAAATTAAAGAAATTCGAATTAATGGAGAAAATATCCAGAGAATTGGAAGACATTAGAAACAGTCAACAAGCTGTTCTGGAAAAAATTGCTAAGGTTGAAATCGATAATATCGAATTAGGAGATAAAGTAATTGAAAGCAAGATTCCAGAAATCTACCAACGTACTGCGGATAATTCTCAATCAATTCTGGAGATCCTTACTTCCTTCCAAGAAAAGACAGATGATTTTGGAAGCAAAAACAATATCGATAAATTGAAAGAACAACAAGAAATCGATAACATGAAATAATAAATAAGCCTCGTTTAGCGAGGCTTATTTATTTTTAATACTTTTCTATAGAGCATTAAACTTTTGGTGTCTCTATTTTTTCTTTTACCAAACTGATCACAAATTGTAATTGTTCCTCCTGATTCAATTCCGAGTTATCTAATACAATTGCATCATCTGCTTGCCGTAATGGACTTTCTTCACGAGTACTATCGATATGATCGCGATGTGCAAGATTATCCTTAACTTCTTCCATTGTAAGTATCTCTCCTTTTGCCGTTAATTCAGCATATCGTCTTTCAGCTCTTACTTGAGGACTAGCAGTCATAAAAATCTTTATATCAGCATCCGGAAAAACGGTAGTTCCAATATCACGACCATCCATCACAATATTCCTTTTCTTTCCTAGTTCTTGTTGTTGTTTTACCAAGGCTTTTCGAACTGCCTTTAGAGCACTTACCTCGCTAACGTATTCAGAAACTTCCATACTCCGTATCGCATCAGAAACATCTTCCCCATTTAAAAGAATTTGTGTTTTTTCAGGATGTGGTATAAAATCAATTTGAATATTTTCTAATGCTGCAGATATTGCAGATTCATCATTAAGGTTTATATGATTACGTTGGATATATAAGGTTACCGCCCTATACATAGCACCACTATCAATAAATACAAAATTTAGTTCTTTTGCAAGTGCCTTAGCGACTGTACTTTTTCCACAGGATGAAAAACCATCGATTGCAATAACAAAATTCTTCATAGCTATTTAACTGATGCCTCCTATCATAACACCCGGTTTATTTACCAAAGGAATTTTAATTAAATTTTCGTCAACGATGCTCTCGGGTAAGAAAACATATTTTTTGTCGTATATAGTTCCATCTATATAATAACTTAACCAATATTCATTGGTCAATCCGAAAACCTGAGGATCTATTGCCTCAATTTTTTCGGAAGATTTGGCATCCATATCGCCGATAAAATGACGCAGGGTAGTTGTTTTAACTTCTTTCCCATCTTTTAAACCATAGCCTCTAGAAGAAACCAGTACATTCTGAATGGCTAAATTCTTCTCGTTAATTAAATAAACATTCCAAACCTTTGAAGTTGGAGATTCAGTTTCCAAAACCACGGCAACTGAAATATCTTCAACAATATTTAAAGGTAAATCCTTTTTCATTAATATTATTTCTTTTTAGCTCTGGTTGTTTTAGTTTTTTTAGCCCCTGAACCTTTACTATCTTCTTCGGCCCATTTCAGAACATCAGCATAGCTTATTTTTTCTACCTCTGTTCCCTTAGGAATTTTTAAATTTTGTTTTCCAAACCTAATAAAAGGTCCCCAACGGCCATTTTCAATCTTAGCTTCTGGATTTTCATCAAATACACGGATAATTTTATCCTTATCTTTTTGACGTTTTTCTTCTATAATCTGAATCGCCTGATCTTGTTCAACATCCAATGGATCTAACCCTTTAGGTAATGAATAGAAACTACTATTATGACGAATATAAGGACCAAACCTACCAATTGCAACGGTCATTTCTTTATCTTCGAACTCACCAACTTTTTTCGGAAGTTTAAATAATTCTAAAGCTTCTTCTAAGGTTATTGTTTCGATCATCTGACCCTTTCTTAAGGAGGCAAATACCGGTTTTTCTTCATCATCAGCTGTACCGATCTGAACTAGAGGTCCAAATCGACCAACACGAACTGAAATGGGTTTCCCGCTAGCAGGATCAACACCAAGCTCACGCTCATGAGTTGCTCTGTCCGCATTATCTAAAGTATTCTGTACCTCATGATGAAACGGTCCATAGAAATTTCCAAGCATATCGGTCCATTCTTTAAAGCCTTGAGCAATCTCATCAAACTCTTTCTCAACCTTGGCTGTAAAATGGTAATCAACAATACCTTTAAAATGTTGTACTAAGAAATCATTTACTAAAACTCCGATATCAGTAGGAAACATTTTATTCCTTTCCGCACCCGTTATTTCAGTTTTTATCTGGCTATTTATTTCGCCGTCTTTCAAAGTTAAAACTCTAAAAGATCTTTCTTTACCATCCCTATCCTCTTTTACCACATATCCCCTATTTTGAATAGTTGAAATCGTTGGTGCATATGTAGATGGTCTACCAATGCCTAACTCTTCCAATTTCTTCACTAAAGATGCTTCAGTAAAACGCGCAGGAGGTCTTGAGTATCTTTCAGTTGCATGAATGGTTTCTAGATTAAGGTTCTGACCTTTCACTAAAGGAGGGAGAATAGAATTATCAGTATTATCTAAATCAATTTCTTCACTGTCTTCATCATCATTAGATTCAAAATAAACTTTCAAAAATCCATCAAATTTCATGACTTCTCCGGAAGCAACTAAATCTTCAGTTCTTGTAGAGATATCAATCTTAGCAGTTGTTTTCTCAAATTCTGCTTCACTCATTTGGGATGCAATAGAACGCTTCCAAATCAATTCATATAAACGTCTTTCAGAATTATCGCCTTCTATTGTATGATCGTTAAAATAAGTAGGACGAATTGCTTCGTGGGCTTCCTGAGCTCCGGCACTCTTCGTACGATATTGACGTAATTTGTGATACTTCTCACCATACGCATTTACGATCTCAGATTTAGCACCTTGTAAAGCTGTATCAGATAAATTCACCGAATCTGTACGCATATAAGTAATACGTCCAGCTTCATATAAGCGTTGAGCAACTTGCATCGTTCTGGCTACTGAATAGCCTAATTTTCTACTTGCTTCTTGCTGTAAAGTTGAAGTTGTGAAAGGCGCAGAAGGTGTACGTTTGGATGGTTTAGTTTCTAAACTCTTAATATTAAAAACTGCATTGGAACAGTCATTAAGAAATTGATTAGCTTCCTCAACAGTATCAAATCGACCTGGTAATTCAGCTTTAAATCTCTCTTTATTATTCCCGGTATTGAAAACAGCTACTACTTTAAAAGATGCCTCGGCAGTAAACTTATTGATATCTCTTTCACGTTCTACTATAAGTCTTACCGCAACTGACTGAACCCTACCAGCTGATAATGAAGGTTTTACTTTCCTCCATAATACCGGAGATAATTCAAAACCAACTAACCTATCTAAAACTCGGCGTGCTTGCTGTGCATTAACTAAATTAAAATCAATTTTCCTTGGTGATTCTATTGCTTTTAAAATGGCTGGTTTGGTAATTTCATGAAAAACTATACGTTTTGTATTGTCATCTTTCAACCCTAAGGTTTCAAATAAATGCCAGGAAATTGCTTCTCCCTCCCGGTCTTCATCGGAAGCTAGCCAAACTGTTTCCGCAGATTTTGCTAATTTCTTTAATTCACTAACAATAGCTTTTTTATCGGATGGAACTTCATATTTCTGCTTGAAATTATTTTCCGTGTCAATTGCATCATCGGTTTTTACCAAATCACGTATATGCCCATAACTGGATTTTACTAAAAAATCTTTCCCTAAATATCCTTCAATTGTTTTAGCCTTAGCTGGTGACTCGACTATCAATAAATTTTTCGCCATTTAAACTTTATGATTTGATGCAAAGAAAACGATTTCAAAATGGAATGCAAATTATTTTTTGAAGCCAGCAGAAAAATCTTTCTTGATTCCTTTAATTGAATAACGACTTTTCAAGTAATTCATATCCCTAAAAAACAGACAATTCAAAAAATATAATAAGTATAATTAATTGTTATTTTATTAAAATATCTGTTAAATAAAATATTGCAAAAACAACAGAGGCTATTCCATTTGTTGTCATGAAAGCCCTATTAACTCTCCGCAAATCCGTTGGACTAACAATCCTATGCTGATAAATTAATAATGCCCCGTATAAAACCACTCCTATATAATAAAATACACCTACAGACATATAAAACACCGGTAAAAGGATGAATATAAAAGATAAGATATGTAGCACTTCAGAAATTCTTAGGGCCGTTTTTCCTCCAAAATTTGCCGGTATTGAATTTAATCCGTTTTCCTTATCAAATTCTTCATCTTGCAGTGCATATATGATGTCAAAGCCACTCACCCAGGTTAAAACAGCTAAGCCGTAAAATATGGGTACAATATTAAACTCCCCGGTAACCGCCAAGTAAGCTCCCACCGGTGCTAATCCTAGACCTAACCCTAATACAATATGACATAAGGGAGATATTCTTTTCATATAAGAATAAAATAAAATCACAAATAAAGCAATCGGTGATAACACAAAACACATGAAATTTATAAAATAACAAGCTACCATGAAAACAATACAATTGAATATTGTAAATAATAGAGCTTGTTTCGGCTTAATACGTCCTGCTGGGATATCACGTATGGCTGTTCGTGGATTTAAGGCATCGATATCCCTGTCTAAATATCTATTAAATGCCATTGCAGCATTTCTTGCCGTCACCATACAAATCAGCATCAACAGAAATAATCGCCATTCGAAATGATAATTAGTTGTATGAACAGCCAGGAAAAAACCAATGATCGCAAATGGAAGAGCAAATATACTATGTGCAAAAAGCACAAGCGACATATATTTTTTCATATCTAAGTTAATGGAGAGACAAAGTTTTGATTGATTTCATCTATTTTAACCAATACCTCCTCACAACCTAACTTTGTTTCCGCAGAGGTCAGAATATGTTCAGGTACTTCTTCAAACCAAACTTTCAGGGCTTTTCTAAATTTAGCAATGTTTTGATCTGATTTTACGGTAGAATGCTTATCAGCTTTGGTAAATAACAATAAAAATGGAATTCCCTTCTCTCCTAACCAATAACAAAAATCTAAATCTATTTTCTGAGGCTCATGTCTACTATCTATTAAAACAAAAACACATTGAAGATTCTCTCGGGTTGTTAGATATTCCCTTATAAACTTCTCCCAGATCGCACGGTTCTTCTTAGAGGTTTGGGCAAAACCATATCCTGGTAAATCTACCAGGTACCAATCATTCACAATAAAATGATTGATGAGTTGAGTCTTTCCGGGCTTTTGTGAGGTTTTTGCTAAACCTTTTTTACGTGTAATAGCATTTATTAACGAAGACTTCCCTACATTTGACCTGCCAATAAAGGCATATTCTGGCTTGTTTGCATCAGGAAGTTTTTTAACATCGGTATTACTGGTTAAAAATTCTGCTCGATTGATAATCATTTTGCAAAGGTACGATTTAATACAGTTTATTTTCTTATCGAAACCATACTCCTGACCAAGCATTTCATGAAAAATTCATAATTTAAGAAATAAATCTATTTGTATGCTCGATATTCACAACATTGTAAAGCAGTATGCTAACCATAAAGCGCTGGATGATGTTACCATTCATATTCCTAAAGGTAAAATATTTGGCCTATTGGGGCCAAATGGCGCAGGAAAAACTTCCCTCATCAGAATCATCAACCAAATTACTGCCCCGGATTCAGGGAAAATAATTTTTGATGGCGAAGAACTTAACTCTTCCCATATTGGAAGAATCGGATATCTACCTGAAGAGCGTGGTTTATATAAAAAGATGCAAATTGGTGAACAAATGGTCTATTTGGCCCAATTGAAAGGTTTAAAAAAGCAAGAAGCAAAAGAAAAAATTAAATATTGGTTCGAAAAACTAAATATTGAATCATGGTGGGATAAAAAGGTTGAAGACCTAAGTAAAGGAATGCAGCAAAAAGTACAATTCGTTGCCACCGTGCTCCATGAACCAGAACTCATTATATTGGATGAACCCTTTTCGGGTTTTGACCCCGTAAATGCCCAGGTCATTCAGGATGAAATTCTCGAACTAAATAAAAAAGGAACGACGATTATCTATTCCACACATAGGATGGAATCAGTCGAAGCCCTATGTGATCATATTGCATTACTCAATAAGTCTAAAGTTATCCTTGAAGGTTCGGTAAAGGAAATAAAAGACAAATACAGAAATCAAAGTTATAAAATAGAGTATAATCTAAAACCCACTGTATCTTCAATCCTAACGGAACATGAGCTTTGGAAAAATATTGAGCAAGTCAATAACGAGCCAAATACGCTTATGATTCAAATAAACGAAGGTAAAACATTAAACGATGTGTTGTTTAATTTAATGCCTCAAATAGAAGTTCAACAAATATTTGAAATTGTTCCTTCTATGCACGAAATATTTATTGATAAAGTAACTGACAAAAAATAACCCTTCTGAATTATGAACAAAATATTATTAATCATTCAAAGAGAATACCTTAGTCGGGTTAAGAAAAAATCATTTCTATTAACCACCTTTTTAGTTCCATTGTTCTTCATCGGAATGTATGTAGGGATATTCTTTATTACAAAAAGTAGCTTTGAAGATTCTAAGGCCATTGTATATGTGCTTGATAATACAAAGGAGATTGGAAAACAATTAAAAAACACAGACCAAATTACTTTTACTGAGTCAGCTGAAGATCTTAATAGTCAGATTCAAGAAATTAAAGACCTGAAAGGTAATACCAATATCCTCCTTATTGCGGAAGACTTCTTCAAAACTCATGATATTCAATTTTTATCCTCCGGTAAACCCAATATTAACACCCAATCAGATGTAGAAGCTCAGTTAGAAACTATTTTATTGAATTATCAATATAAAGAACTTAACATTGACGCTGATAAAATTAACACTATTGATACTAAAGTTAATACCGCTGCCAAAGAGATTACCGAAACAGGCGAAGCTAAAGATAGTGATACCAGAATAGCAATGGGTATAGCAATGGGGCTTTCAGTTTTAATATATCTTTCTTTATTCTTATATGGTGCCCAGGTAATGCGAGGTATTATTGAAGAGAAATCAAATAGAATTATTGAAGTAATAATATCCTCAGTGAAACCATTTCAGCTAATGATGGGGAAAATTATCGGTATTGGATTAGTTGGTATTACTCAGTTCCTACTATGGATAATCCTTAGCTTTACTTTATTTACGGTTGCAACTAATACATTCATAAATAAAGAGGATCTTCAAAATGAAATTATGCAAAACGGTGCACAAACTGAAGGCGCCGCCAATGCTGATTTTATTTCTAATATTAGTACTGCAATGAGCTCTGTAAATATTCCTGAGCTATTAATTAGTTTCTTTTTATTCTTTATTGGAGGCTATTTGTTATATAGTGCATTATTTGCTGCTGTAGGTTCTGCTGTAGATAGTGAAACTGAAGCTAATCAGTTCACAATGCCTATCACCACTCCCCTGTTACTTGCCTATTTGCTTTCCTTTGGTGTACTGATAAATAATCCACATGGGCCAATCGCACTCTGGTTAAGTTTTATCCCACTAACCTCTCCTATTGCCATGTTGGTGCGAATTCCTTTTGGGGTACCTACTTGGCAGATTGCATTATCTTTTATCATATTAGTGGCTGGCTTTATTCTTACCACCTGGATTGCAGCACGTATTTACCGTGTAGGAATACTGATGTATGGAAAAAAGGCTAGTTTTAAAGAACTTATTAAATGGTTTAGTTACAAAGGCTAATTTCAAACTTAAAATATCAATTCACTTAACAGATGACTAACAAAATTAATCTCACTGTATTCAAAAAGTTTTTTTCTTCGAATACAGGAGGAGGTATCCTGCTTTTTCTTTGTGTTATTATTTCATTAATAATTGCTAATACATCGTTTTCAAAAGACTTCAATGATTTTTTACAAGTAAAACTTGGATATGAAAATGATAGTATTCAACTTAAATATAGCTTCAAGCAATGGATAGACGATGGGTTAATGGCAATTTTCTTTTTATTGGTTGGACTTGAAATCAAAAGGGAGTTAGTGGAGGGGGAATTATCTTCCCCGAAAAATGCTATCCTCCCTATTCTAGCCGCTATAGGTGGAGCTGTGGTTCCGGCAATAATCTATGTTGCCTTCAATCATGATCAGCCCTCTCAACATGGCTGGGGAATTCCTATGGCTACTGATATTGCTTTTGCATTGGCAATTATATCACTGCTTGATAAAAGAGTACCTGCCAGCTTGAAAATATTCTTGGCAGCTCTTGCTATTGTGGATGACTTATTAGCCATACTTGTTATTGCGATTTTCTATTCATCAGATTTGCATTACACCTATCTGTTGTATGCTGCGGGTATTCTTACACTCCTTATCATTTTTAATAGAATAGGTGTAAAAAATATTTGGGCTTATATCATCCCGGGAGTTTTTATATGGTACTTTATCCATCATTCCGGAATTCATGCTACTATAGCCGGCGTACTTGTAGCAATGACTCTTCCTACCACACCGGATGCAACAGAATCACCCTTAGAAAAATTAGAACATGCTTTAGCGAATCCTGTAAACTTCCTTATCATTCCCCTGTTTGCATTGGTAAACACGAATATTACCATCCATTCCGAAATGATGAATGGTCTTACCACACCGTTAGGTCTGGGCATTATCCTAGGGTTATTTTTTGGTAAAACCATTGGTATTTTTCTTACAACCTGGATTTGTGTCAAAACCAAAATTGCAAACTTACCGGAATTAGCAGGTTGGAAACATATGATTGGTGTAGGGATGCTGGGAGGAATAGGTTTTACCATGTCAATATTTATCTCGATGTTATCGTTCGATAATGCTTTATATATTGAAGAAGCAAAATTCGCCGTACTGGTTGGCTCTTTATTTTCAGGAACAATGGGCTATTTATATTTAGCCTCTATTTCCAAAAAGAATGGGCCTAAACAGAAAGCATAATATCTTACATATAAATAGTAAATAAGTAGAATGCGAGCATATATAATTAATATGCTCGCATTCTACTTATAATAAATATGTGAGAAATTAATATTTCTTTAAGTGAAATTCACAAGTTGTTTGGTAAATAGCTATTTAGCGTTTTGATCATATAAAAAAAATAAAGCTTGAGTCAATCGGGCGACTGCTCAAGCTTTAAAAAATAACCTCTTATGAGGTAATCAACCTAAACCTAAGACAAAGATAGAGATTTTGTTGCGAAAATTCCAAATTTATTTTTAGAATTAAGGAGTAACCTATGATATAAAATAATTAACTGTCTGGAAATGAATGGTTTATAATTACAAAAAAAAGGTTTTCAAACGGGGAGAATGAAAACCTTTAATAACCAATTATAAACCTAAATTATGATACCACAAAGATAGTGTACATTTTACACATATGCAAATCTTTTTTTATTTTTTTTATTACGTCTATTTGATGACCAAAAAAATCCATTGTCTTATATTTGAAACAAATCTTAAAAACTATGTTTACAGGCATTATAGAAACGTTAGGAACCGTCAAAAAAATAGAAGCTGAACAATCCAATTTACATTTGTATATAGAGTCAGAGATATCACCTTCTCTTAAAATTGATCAAAGTGTATCTCATAACGGGGTGTGTTTAACTGTTGTTGCGATAGATGGTAACATTCATCAGGTCACAGCAATCAAAGAAACTTTAGATAAAAGTAATTTAGACAAATTGAAAGAAGGTGATATTATAAATCTTGAAAGATGTGTAAAGATAGATGGTCGCCTGGACGGACATATCGTTCAAGGCCATGTCGACCAAACTGCAATATGTTCTAAAGTGGAACCACAAGATGGAAGTGTCGTTTTTACTTTTGAATATGATGCCAAACTGAATAATATTACAGTAGAAAAAGGATCGATAACTGTAAATGGTATAAGTCTTACGGTCCTGAATTCAGGTATTAATTCCTTCTCTGTTGCAATTATCCCTTATACGCTGGAACATACAAACCTCAAATCTATAGAACTCGGCAGCATGGTTAATTTAGAATTTGATATCCTAGGAAAATATGTAAGTAAATTATTATCGCTTAGATAACCTAATAATAGCGGGCTTTTATAAAGAAAAGCCCATTACTTCTTTTTTCCGTTTGGACTTGAATTTTTCAGGAACTGCACTTAAAATTTCATTCTTTAACATATTAACAGCTATTTTTTTAACATAGTTCTGTGGTGTTACTAGACTGATTTCCCGTACCGGTTCTGGATTCTTGAAATATCGAACATGGTTTAACTGATCTTCATCATAATTGGAAATACTTAATTCGGGCAATATCGTTAATCCTCCATTTAAATCAACCATACGCTTGAGCGTTTCAACACTTCCCGTATTATAATCGAAAGATCCTTCTTTAGAATGGTTATGCTTATAATTACAAATATTCAATACTTGCCCCCGCATACAATGCCCTTCATTTAAAAGCCATAATTTCTCATTCGAGATATCATCCGTACTCAGCATTTTCTTTTCAAAAACAGGACTGCGTTCCGATACATAAGCGACAAAAGTTTCATAAAATAAAGGTATTTCCTGAATTGATGAATCGTGTAAAGGTGTTGACAGAATACCACAATCTAAAGCACCTATTTTCATCTCATGTACAATCTGTTCCGTCGTATATTCCCAAATCTGGAGTTTTAACCGATTGTATTTTTTCATGAAACTGGAAATTACATTGGGAAGTAAATATGGGGCAACCGTGGGGATCACTCCTATTCTCAATTCTCCTGTTAATTCTCCTTTTTCAGATTGTAAAATTTCACTTATTTTTTTACTCTCTGTCAATACAATTCTAGCTTGTTCGATGATCTTCCTTCCTACTTCAGTAGGTACGACTGGCTGTCTGCTCCGATCAAATATTTTAACCCCCAAAGATTCTTCTAGTTTCTGGATCTGCATACTTAAGGTAGGCTGCGTAACAAAACATTTTTCTGCTGCTGCAACAAAACTTCTATACGTATCTACCGCAATAATATATTCTAATTGAACAAGTGTCATTCTATAAATTTTAACTATACAAAAGTACTGATTCATTACACTTATAATGAATACTCAAACAAATAAGACATTAAAAAAACAAAGCCCGGAATAATTTCCGGGCTTTGACTTAATCAACAGATATTTTAATGGTTCTTTCTGTATTTAACTTCGAGATCCAAAATAATATCTCTCTTTTTTCCTTCTATTAAAGACAAATTTCCAGCTACAAATACACCTTTTTCTCCAGTTTTCGTATTTCTGATTCCATAAACCGACGATTCATCTGCAGGATCTGTTTCTCCTTCATAGCGATATAGATAATCAATTTCATAGTCAACTGCTGAATCTACCAACCCGTCAAATTCAATGTTGTAATCTACCGTATAACCGTTTTGTGCCAGATTGTCTAATGCCTCCGTAGGCGTTGCATATTTGAATGTCCTATCCATAGTAATTATTACGTTCGTTTCCCTAAAAACACATAACTTTGACTATTGTTTCCTAATTTTAGAAAATCAAAAATAGAATTTATTAACTATGCCTCATACCCCCCCTCCTAGCAAAAGTACCCCCGCCGAAGCATTCGAACGCCTCCTTGAAGTTTTAAATACCCTTAGAATTGAATGTCCCTGGGATAGAAAACAAACTATGGAATCCCTTAGACATTTAACTATAGAAGAACTCTATGAATTGACGGATGCTATTCTTGAAAAAGATTATCTGGAAATAAAAAAGGAATTAGGCGATATCTTAATGCACCTTGTGTTCTATGCCAAAATAGCAGAAGAAGATAATAAATTTAATATTGTTGATGTTCTAAATGCTGTATGTGATAAATTAATCAATAGACATCCGCATATATATGGCGATATAGCTGTTAAAGATGATGAAGAAGTCAAACAAAATTGGGAATCGATAAAACTAAAGGAAGGGAATAAATCAGTCCTTCAAGGGGTACCTAAAAGCTTGCCTGCCTTGGTAAAAGCCTATCGAATTCAGGATAAAGTGAGAGGTGTAGGATTTGATTGGGATGATAAAACTGAAGTTTGGAAAAAAGTTGAAGAGGAGCTCGCGGAATTTAAAGCCGAATTTGATATCAATAATAATCAAATAGACGCTGAAAAAGCTGAAGGAGAATTCGGAGATCTACTTTTTTCATTAATTAATTATGCTAGACACCTAGGTTTAAATCCTGAAAACGCTTTAGAAAGAACGAATAAAAAATTTATTCAGCGCTTTACTTATTTGGAAATGAAAGCCAATGAGAATGGTCAGGTTCTTAAAAATATGAGCTTAGAAGAAATGGACGTTTATTGGAATGAGGCTAAAAAACTGAAATAGTTGAACTTATATTTATTTCTTGATACCTTTAGTTAGACTCAAATCCTTTCGTATGCAATTTTTATTTAAGTTTCTAAAATGGTTAGGAATTATTCTTGGATCTTCAATTCTACTAGCTATCATTCTACTTTATGCTACAGGCAAAGAATTTTTACTAAAAGGCGTATATGTCACCTATCTTCATGGACATAAAACAGCTTATTTAGATGATTACGAATTCTTTGACAACCATATTATTGACAACGGCGAACCCCAACCTTGGAATAAATCTTCCGATTATAATAAAGTAGCCATCACTGACAGTTTAAAAAGTATTCATCAAAACTGGGGATCGATAGCTTATATGATTATTCACCAAGATAGTATATGGTTTGAAGAATATTATGATGGATATACCGACTCCTCTAAATCCAACTCCTTTTCAATGGCAAAAAGCATGGTTGCCGCCCTTCTTGGTAAAGCAATTGAAAATGGAGATGTAAAGAGTCTGAATCAAAAAGTGATAGATTTTATTCCGGAACTTGAAGGTCCATTTGCTGATTCTTTAAGAATGGTGGATCTTGTTTCCATGAGTTCCGGCATGAAATGGGATGAAAGCTACTATGATCCTTTTTCTATAACCACCAGATTATATTTTGATAAGGATATAATAGGTGTATTGGAAGAAATGCCGATCAATAATCAACCTGGGCAGAAATTCAACTATAAAAGTGGGGATACACAAGTATTGGGAATTGCCTTACAAAGAGCAACAGGAAAAACACTTTCTCAATTATTATCACAATATTTCTGGCAACCTATGGGCGCAGAGCATCCCGCACTATGGCAGGTCGACAGCAGAAAACATGGTATTGAAAAAGCCTACTGTTGTGTAGCCTCTAATGCTCGTGATTTTGCTCGCTTTGGTAAACTATACCTTCAACATGGCAAATGGAATGGTAATCAGCTATTGGACTCCACATATATTAAACACTCTATAACGAATACTTTTCCTGACTCACCCCAATATGGCTATGGCTGGTGGATGGGAAAATATAAAGAGAAAGACTATTTCTACATGGATGGCCATTTAGGTCAGTATGTGATCGTGATTCCTGAGGATGATTTAATTATTGTTCGATTAGGTCACGGAATTGATGGTGCCCCAATAAATAATGTTAATTCAGCATTTTATAATTTCATTGATCAGGCCTACGTTATGTTAGGCGATCGGATTAAATATTAGTATTTTTGCTTCAATGAAAAATTTAGCCGTTATTTTTGATATGGAT
>JBEBRZ010000070.1:0-19982 GCA_040394615.1 Sphingobacterium mizutaii | reverse complement strand
AGGTGGCTCCTGAAGAATGACCCTTATTCCTTTTTCGATAGTCTTTAAGTCGGATTTTTCACCTGATTTTTGTTCCACGGGTCTCATGGACTGTGTGGCCCAATCCGTATTCATACCTAAATAATAAGGATACATCATGGACATAAAATTGCTGTCATTCCCGTTATCAAAAAAAGCATCCTTAAAAAGCTGGATCCGCTCTTGCTTCGAAGATGGAGATTTGTCTCCCTGATCAACATAATCTGAAATCCAATTAGCAATTTTATATCGGATATCCCGTTTCATGAAATCAAGGATAACGGGGTCCAACTGCTGCTTGCTGGAATAATTCATAAGAGCTCCTAGATACCTATTATAATCCGTCTTGACAGTAAGAAGGATATCATCGCTCGACATGGAATAGTCATAGTGATGATTAGGCAATGTATTGATATACCGGTGAACGAGGTTTAACTGTCTACTCCTTTCAGCATGATCACCCGTTATTTTTAACCATTTAAATTCAGGCTCTTTTAATCGGGATCCATCAATCTCAAGGTGAACAGAGTCTCCTGGGACTACATATAAATTGATATACTTGTCATTATATGCCAGGGTCATGTTTTGGGTGAATACCATATTTTGATAAACAAAGAAATCGCTGTTTTCCGATAATTCCACACTCTTTCTCGTTTTTTCAAAAGGATTCAAGAAATTAACGAGCATTACTCTTGGGGTAGAATCATTACCGTTCACTAATCTTCCAGTGATCGTGACCGGTTTTAAAGGTTGTTGTGCATATCCGGAATATGAAAAAAAGATAAACAGGAGAACTTTAAAGATCCTTAGCATATAAATTTGGTTAATTGACTTCTAAAAATAAATCAAAAGTTAATGATTACCAAAAAAGTAAAACCATCAACTGTATAACAGTTAATTTTAAAGGATGTTAAATCGGAAAAATCATCCCAAGTAAAAAGTGTCATCATTAAAATCTACACAAAAAAGATGATACGTTAGATTGATAAATTTTCAATGGACCTAGCCATATAATGATATATAAAAGAAAGCATTTAACATATTAGGTAATAAGAATATTCAAAAAATTTTATGTTAGCTCCTTTGTAAATTGAATACCGTTCCTGCCGGATCCGTAATCCAATGCATGCCCTGAGGGAGCTCTTCGAGTTCGTCACAGGTGCCAACACCTCTGGACAGTAAATAACTCGTTGCTTCCTCTACATTATCGGTAGTAAGCTGTAGCCAAGTTTCAGAATGAGTATAATTGTCCACGCAGTCCAGCCAAATAATGTTCTGACCGAATTGAACTTGGTGTGTCCTTGAGACCGTCGGATTGTCTATAGGCATTTCTCGAACATCAAACTTCAAAATATCCTTGTAAAAGGTAACTGTTTCTTCATATTTAATTTTAGGGATCTTTATGGCTATATTGATCCCTGCCGCAAATCTAGTGTCCATATCTATGTTTATTTATTGAATGAGCGATCTTTATCTCGCATCGAGGCATTTCAAGCCTAATGCTATACCGAAAGAAATTCTAAATTCCGCTTTATTCGCTAATATACAAGGTAGTGAACTTCTTGAACTTGCCATATGACAAGAAGTGAATTTACTATTTGTCTTGGGATAGGCTAGGACATCTTTTTAATAAAAAAAACTGTAGATGGCAGTTTCATAGCCGTTTCCTTTTACCAAATAGATAACGATGTGTTCCATCAAAGGCATAACCCAGCTCATTGATGGCTCTGACATGAAACCCATCGACATTTTTAGTATTTTAATTTAAAGACACAAGAATTTAGCACAGATCAACAACCTGCAACTTCCATAAATATTTAAGAGATGTCAGGATCATGTTAAACGTAACTGTTTTAGCGTATCAGTCCCTCTGAAGGAACTCTCTTTTCAATTTCGTTGACGGTTTGTTCAATAGACATATTTGATGTATCTAACCAAAGCCCTATTTTAGGGGTTTCTTCCAGAAATTTTTTGTGCAGGTTATTAACTGTAAATCCAATGTAGCCTTTTTTACTTCTACTGTGTTCCCTTTCTTCAATAGTTTCTGCAGTAGGGTCCAATACGATTACATAAGTCGGATATGGGTCAAGTAATGCTGAAAAAAAGGAAAGCTTTTCACCTAGAAAATTATCTTGCACCACAACCGTAAAACCATTATTGTAGTATTCAATAGCTGCTTTAGCAGTAAGCGAGTGTCGCATATCAAGCTGATAAAGAGCTTCGGGGGTTGGGTTTTCGCTCATATCTTTTCTTCCATTTACTATCATTTTCCTAAAAAGATCACCTCGCAGATGTACACTCTTCTCTAGTCGTAGAGCTAAAGCTTGCGCAACCGAAGATTTGCCTGATGCCATTAGGCCAGAAATTATATAAATAGCTTTTTTCATAATAATCTTTTCAAAATTTTATCTGAGAATGCATGAATTAGGAGCAACAATATCGAGATTTTTAGTTTTTAACCAAAATGGCATAACCTATTGATAACTCTTGCTATTATGTTAGACAGAAAAAATAAATCACATTCACGGTGATGCTCCCTGATAGTTATTTTAATGAGATAATTATAGAGTATTTTTCTGATCGACTACTGCACGCTCGTGAAACCGAATTATATGCTGTTCCCATAAGATTTGCTTCGGAATGTTAGCGACTAAATGACACAGTAGTACAGCATAAAAAGAACTGTGAATATTAAAGCGCTTTCTGGCTGGCTACTTTTTTGCAGCTCTGAAAAAGGAATTAATATTTGACCACAACAGAACAAATATTTCAGCAGAAGTCCTTCAATGCTAAAATAAAAGCTTTCAGAAGTCAGGTTAGAAAAGTCAGTAATATCGATTTCTTCCTATTCAGATTAACTAAATTATTTGCTTAGTTTACAGGTTTTGTTTTTGACCTGTGATAAAGTAGATGAACCGTTTGGAAGTTTGTTTTCTACACCTCCCCAAGCTCTCTAAGTTAAATCAAAAAAATAATATATCAGCTGAGCTGAATCCAGACTATGATGATAATCTTTTCGATTTAGAGATAAGGTATGAACTTACTATTCCAACATTATTTGCCATGCCGAGAGTCTAACCATATTCAAGGTCAAATGGATAGAATAAAGACCATAAGTCTTCATCAAAGATTAAATATAGAAGAATTATGATAACATAAACTACTATAACAAGCCATGCACCGTATCTACCAATTTTTAAATCTTGGTCGTCCATAGTAATGAAGATACGAAAAATTATAAAATCCATTTAAAGAGACAATATCTCTAATAGAGACCAGAGCTTTCTCCGTGCACATTCTCAATTTCTTCTACCTGAGATTCCAGGGTAGTTATTTTTTAAGATACGCCAAAGGAAGTCCAATTGCTATAATCAGTATCACAGCCCCCTTTATTGCACCAGACCATGTATATTCAAATGAGGGAACTAGGCTTAATGGTAAAATAACCACATTCATCACCAACCATACAAAAATTCCAAACATTATACCAACCACAATTTTCTGTTTGCTAAGCCACTTAAATTTTGTATAAGCCCAGAAAAAAACAACTGTCCAGAAAAGAGCGATAAAATAATGTATGACAATACCTATAGGAATAGCCAAAAAAAACTCTGAGCAGAAAGCTTTTTCACCTATCAGTCCGCTTGCCACATATCTCACTACACCCTCGGGCGATGTTCCAGAGCTCCACCAGGAACTAAGAAATGCAAATAAAAGATCAAGGCTTCCAACAATCAGCGCTGAGGTTAGCACAAATTTGAGATGGTTAGTTTTCATGTTTGTAGGTCATTGATTCAAAATACGCCACAATTTCTAAACCAAAAAGAGTTTGTTTATATCACAACTAGAAATCTTTCTTACTCTCTAATAAGTTAATTCTATTTTATCAAACCGTTAACAATTGCTACACCGCTTGGAAGCTTATCTGCCAATAGCTAGATTAGCGTATAATTTGTTTCATAATAATCTCCCCCTAGCACATTTAGTTTATGACATCCTGCCCTCACCTTAGGCTAGGGGGTTATTAAAAATCAAATAATTAAGCCAACTTTTTTAAGATTTAACATCCTAGCTCAGTAAAAGCAAAACATTTTACGATCAAACATTTAATCTTATAAGAACAGCTTATTTCAGTTTTTTTAAAAACAGAGAAATGAATAAAGGGTTTGTGAATACTTTCATAAACCCATTTTTAATGAATGATGCTCTAGTGCTAGTATAATAAGCTCATTTTCATTCACCTGTTTCTCAAGATAGGTCAGCTTTAGCTGTCCTTCTCTGTTACGGTTTGCTGATCATTATTCTGTAAGAGAAATTTATAAATAACTCCACCAACGATCGCACCAGCAATCGGAGCTACCCAAAAAAGCCATAGCTGAGATAATGCCTCTCCTCCTACGAACAGGGCCTGAGAGGTAGAGCGTGCGGGATTTACCGACGTATTTGTAATGGGTATAGAGATAAGGTGTATTAAAGTAAGAGCTAGACCAATGGCTATACCGGCAAATTTTCCGTTTGCAAATTTATCGGTTGCCCCAAGAATCACGATCAGAAAAAACGCAGTCAGCACGAACTCAGCCAGAAACGCCGCACCCATACTAAAACTTCTTTCAGCATATCCAGGCATCTCATAAAAATTAGTTGCAAAGGCCCCAGGGCCTTCTGTAGAAAATGCTCCAGCACCATTCAGAATCACATAAAGGGTACTAGCTGCAGCTATTGCTCCGATAAGCTGTGAAATAATATATGGGATAATCTCTTTAGCTGAAAATCGGCCACTGGCAAATAAACCAAAAGATACAGCTGGGTTGAAATGTCCCCCAGAGATGTGTCCAACGGCGTAGGCCATTGTTAAAACTGTCAGTCCGAAGGCTAAGGAAACTCCAAGCAAGCCGATTCCTATTTCGGGAACGCCCGCGGCAAATACCGCACTTCCACAGCCTCCAAAAACTAGCCAATAAGTTCCAAAGAACTCTGCAAAATACTTTTTCATATAAGTCTATCTTATTGATTAACACATAAAATATAAAATTATTTTTGATATTAAAAAATATCATTACAGTTAAAGATTGGTAGCGGAGGCTAAAAATGAAATATTGCGCTATGGTATACACGATTCAGGTAAATCTCCTGTAAAAAAGAAACCAAGATTGCAATACATATCAAAGTTTTGCAAAAGATAGAGCAAAAAATAGGTAGACTCATACGGTTTCTTTACTTTATCGTAATTCAGGAGAATATCTATTATACTCACATCAAATGTATAATTTGCCTTCCGTAATCTTACTAGCTGGCATTAGGTAGGTTTATTACAGTTTTTTTTATCTAAACTGAGACTTCCATCTGTTTTGAAACCAATCATCTGTCTGCCCAGAGTAAGGCATTTTATCTTCTGAGCTAAGTACAGCTAGCTATCTTAGATCTTATTATGGCCATGAACTAAAATTTTTTTGTGAAACTTAAATTGTACTAACCATTTCCTGTTCAAACGGTAAGTGTTCCTTATGTGTGTGCACAAATAAACACATTACAATGAGAGCCTTTTAGAAATATGTTCTTTCATCGTTTTTTTTAATTAACCGATAGAATTTATCCTTATGGGAATTCCTTAGGCACGACAAACATTGAATTCAACGATAAATATGGCTCATAAGTTGTTATAAATTCAATTTCTTTCCCGTTTTCCCAGACAAGATGTTTCAAGTTGTCACCGGTCTCCTCCCACCCCCAGACATATATATTATCCTTTACAATCTGCACAGAAAAGGCGTACGAATGACGATCGATGGTATGTTCAATAGGTAACAATTCGTTGTTTTTGAAAATTTTTGGAACATAATTACTACCAACCTGCTGATAACCGGCCACATACACATTCCCCTTATCTAGTGTTACCCCATAACCACGGGTAACAGTTTTGCTAGGTATAAGAGTTGTCGGCACTCCGTTCTTCCACAATTTAACGCTACGATCTCCAAGACCATCAGCATATCCCGCGACATAAACGTCCGAATTATCAACATATATACTTCTGGCATATGTTGTCGCCTCTTTTTTGGACAAAACTTTCTCTACACCGTTGCGCCAGTATTTTGAAACAATACCGCCTTGATGATTTTCGTAACCTGCTACGTAGACATCTTCCCCAACAACAAAGATATCCTCTAAGCGAGTGTGGATATTCTTCTTGCCAATATCGATGGGGATTCCATTTTTCCAAACCACACCCCTTTGGGTGGCCCCTTCTGTTTCTGGCATGTAATATCCTGCCACATACACATCATCTCCTTCTATAAAAACAGCCTTAGCAAATGTAATTTTGGAATTTGGAACCTTGAGTTCCTGAACCTGATCATTCTTCCATAGCAGTGCCTTGATTGGATTAAAATAATGATCTTTCTGCTCTGCTGCAGCTCCGACAACATAAACATCATTACCTGAAACTTGAATATCGGTAGCGGTACCAGACATACCATCAATTGAGGGTAGTGAAACTTTCTGTTTGTTTTTAAGATATATCGCCTGAGAACTGTTCCCTTGGAGCTGAGTTCCTGCCCTATACACCCAGACCGATAATGGGTCTTCTTCTGGCTTGTGATTATCATCCTTATCACAAGAAACAAAGAGCCACGAGATGGTAGTGGCCAATAACAATATTTTTCTCATATTCAAATTCATCATTATCTATAACAATTTAATTTTCAATTGAAAAGTTTAACAAACAAACGGCAACAACTTTATTCCTTTACTTGAACCGTTAATAATCGAAATTATATCAGCGAGCAAAGCCATATTTTTTGAAAACAAGTTTCAAATTAGGAAAATATCCAAGCCAATATTGAATTATTAAGTCCCTTAACTTCTTTTCCGCCTACTCTCTAAAAAATATAACTTATCAAAGTTGCCTATATACAAATCATTACCCTTGCTATCCTATAATTATTTCGATTTTCTTTAAACGAAGATCACAAGAAATAACAGGATAAGGGTTATTTTTAGTTAGACAAAGCATCTACATCACTTATTATTGATATAAACAATGTGTCTACATTCAAGCATCGCTGTTTACCTTTTGGACAGCAAATAAGTAAAACTCTAACAACAAAGACACCTGTAAATCCAAAGACTTTGGTGAATATTCAAATAATAGGGAAATTGAACTAAAGTTGTTCCAAAAGGATTAAGTAGCAATATATAATATTAACGAGGATTGCTGGATTAACAACATGGAAGATGCAAAAGACAGACGTTTGATTACATCAACCTAAAAATCTGGCATTTGCTATTTTAAAATTTCAGTTTTTAATAAAAAAAGCTGTTCAGATTATTTTATTAAGGTTTTCAGGTAACACATATTCTATTTATCAAGTCTTTTCTTGATAGGTTGAACGGAACTTTTTCCCATTGATTGTCTAACGGTAATGTTATAAGACCATGAAGTGTAAACATATTCTTTAATTGGCGATTTTTTATCAAGTAATTTTTTAAGAACAAATTACAAGGTCCTACTACTGTATCAAAAAAAAATAATGTGATTTGGGATATTCTATTGTTATCTTTGAATAAACCGAATTAGCAGATTTATTTTGAGATTTTTCTTTTATAGCCTTGTCTGTTTGCTATTGAGTCCTTTTGTATCACTAGCTGAGAATAGAGATTCCTTAATTAGGGTATTGGACTCGCATATCCAGAATCGAGATATCTTTTTGTTAGAGAAGGAAAAACGGATTGATTCGATCCGAGGAAAATTACTACGAACGATCAGTTTGGAGGATTGCTATGAGATACAGTCCAATTTGATTTCGGAATATCAGTCATTCAATTGTGATTCTGCCTTGGCATTTATAGATTATAATATTCGGATAGCGAAGGAGCTAAAGGTTGAGGATTGGATTTTGGAAAGTAAGCTAAGGCAGGCGTTTGTACTTTCCATGTCGGGTTTCTTTACCCAAGCCTTGGAGGTGTTTCATCAAATTGATTACCAAAATCTACCCTCTCACCTGCAGGTACTATATTGTTGGAGTTCTATCCGTTACCATGAAAATCTAATAAAATATACGGATGATAAAAGATTTTCGGCCGAGCATAAAGGAGAGATCAAGAAATTTCGATTGCGTTTAATGGATTTATTGGATGTTCAATCCGATATGTTTAAAAAAGAGAAGTCCTTTTTTTTGTTTGCTCAGGGTGATTATAGGTCATCGGCCGAGATGCAACAAGCACTGTTCGCTAAGGAAAGGCCCAGAACACATGCCTATGGTATGTCGGCGATGGGGCTGGCCGCAGTTTCCAGGGAACTTGGACAGGAGGATGACTTTGAACGTTATCTGCTTTTGGCCGCCATCACGGATGTGAGACTGGCCATTAAGGAGAATGAATCACTGTTGACCCTAGCCATCTATCTGCACGAAAAGGGCGATGCTGATCGTGCCTATAATTACATTCATGCTGCTCTGGAAGATGCCAATTTCTATAATTCTAGGTTTCGCAATTCGGTTATAGCTCGAATTCAACCCATTATAGAAGCTACCTATTTGGCCAAGATCGGGGAGCAGGCCAAGAACCTACGTCTTTTTGCTACACTTATATCAATCGTGGTATTGGGATTGGTGATTACCTTGTATTTCCTTTTCAGGCAGAATAAAACCATTTCAAAATCAAGGAAGAAGTTGGACTCGATTAATAGCCAATTGGTACATGTAAACCACAAATTGGATGAGGCCAACCTGGTTCGCGAAAAATATATTGGTTATTATATCAACCAATGTGCCGTGTATCTGGATAAATTGGAAGATTATCGGAAAATCGTTCAGCGCAAGATCAAAAGTGGGCAGTTGGAAGACCTGCTTCAACTTACTACCTCGAACAAAACAATAGAAAAAGATGCGCAAGATTTATATACCGAATTCGATAAATCTTTCTTGGAAGTCTATCCTACTTTTGTCGAGGAATTCAATGCCCTTCTCAGTACCAATGAGCATTATGTTTTGGTCAAAGGGCAATTGAATACCGAATTAAGGATCTTTGCATTGATTCGATTGGGAATTACCGATGTAAACCAGATAGCCACCTTTCTGAGATATTCCATTCAGACCATCTACAACTATAAGTCCAAGGTACGTGGAAAAGCCGCCATGGAGGGTGATCATTTCGAAGAAAAGGTCAAAAAAATAGGTGCTACAAACCAAGATTTCCTCTAATCCATTTACTAAAGCTATATCCTGAAAATTTACAAAACATTTAAACACAGATGTTTACAATTAATTTTCTTTATAATCGTTTACCAAGACCATTAAAATCTAGACTTTTGATCTTTTCTCTTCTACATTTGTGAGAGTGGCTATAGGAATGCAATTCCATGCCTTATAAACCTAGTATTAGAATTATATTTTTAGTCCAATCAAATTCAATCTTATGCGAAGATCGATTGTTACATTGTCCAAAATTGGACTCTTATGTCTGTCCGTTTTATTGGCCGGTTCAAACCTGCAAGCACAAAATATTACGCCATTTAAGGAGGGTGACCGGGTGGTGTTCCTTGGAAACAGTATTACCGATGGAGGGCATTATCATTCCTACATTTGGTTATACTATATGACCCGTTTTCCGGAAATGAACCTGACCATATTGAATGCCGGAATTGGAGGCGACCGTGTCATGGAAATGGTTCGTCGTTTGGATGGCGATGTATTTGCCAAGCAGCCTACCTTTTTGGTGACCACCTTTGGGATGAACGATACGGGGTATTTGGAATACAATGGTGATGAGCCAGATAAATTTGCGGACCAGAAGGTGAAAGAATCCTTTGAATCCTATCAAGAGATGGAAAAGCGATATCAAGGGTTGCAGAATACGAAAATTTTGATTTTGGGCAGTACGCCCTACGATGAGTATGCAGCCATCAAAGACAATACACCTTTAAAGAATAAGAATAAAGCCATGCAAAGGATCGTTGATTTCCAAAGGGAATCAGCGAAGAGAAATTCGTGGGAATTTTTTGATTTCAATCAGCCCATCAGCGAGCTCAACAAGAAATACCAGGAAAAAGACCCTGGATTTACCCTATCTGGAGCTGATCGTGTACATCCAGATAACAACGGGCATATGGTTATGGCTTACTTGTTTTTAAAGGCACAGGGCGTTGCTGGACGCAAGGTTGCTGAAATGGCTATCGATTCCAAGAATAAAAAAGCTCAAATCATGGAGAATTGCCAGGTCAGCAACATTCAATCCAGCGCTAAGAATCTATCTTTCGACTATCTGGCCAATTCATTGCCGTACCCATTGGATACAACGGCAAGGGGTTGGGGAGCGAAATATTCACAGTACGAGGCCGTGAAAGTCGTTCCTTTTATGCAAGAGATGAACCAGGAGATCCTAAAGGTTTCCGGATTGAACGGTAAATACCTATTATACATCGATCAGGAGTCTATAGGTGAGTACGATGCCAAAGATTTAGCAGCAGGAATCAACTTAGCTGAACTATCAAAGACACCTCAATACCAACAAGCCTTAAAGGTGATGTTCCTGAATGAGGAACGTTGGGAAATCGAAAGAAGATTCCGGGATCTGGCTTGGGTACAGCACAATTTCTTCCAACCGAAAGGCCTGTTGAATGCGGATAACCGCAAGGCGATCGAAGTGATGGATCAGCATGTGGAAGCTGATGGTTGGCTTCGAGCCAAACGGGATCTATATGCAAAAGCAATGCATCCGGAAATCAGACAAGCCTGGAAACAGGAAATGGATGGCCTATTAGACCTTATCGGTCAAGTAAATAAACCTAAAGTTCGTCATTTTTCTTTGGTTCAGATTTCTAAATAAGCTCATCGATGAAACTCAAATCCTTCTTATTGGGATTGACCCTAGTTGGTTTATCGGCGTCTGCAATGGCGCAGAAGAACTACTTTGTGGACGGGTTTCATGGGGGAGTCTATGGGCATTACCCGATATGGGTAACGCAGTTTATGATTGACAAATTGCAGGCACATCCCGAATGGAGGATAGGTATGGAGATCGAACCAGAAACCTGGGACACGGTCAAGATTAAGGATCCTGCGGGGTATAGATTGATGCAAAGCTGGGCAGTTTCAGATCGTATGGATTTTACGAATCCAACCTATGCACAACCTTACCTCTACAATATTTCCGGGGAGAGCATCATTCGCCAGTTCAGTTATGGACTGGCAAAGCATAGAACACATTTCCCAGACATACAGTTTAGCACCTACGCTGTGGAGGAACCCTGCTTTACCAGTAGTCTTCCACAGATTCTAAAACAGTTCGGATTTCAATATGCGGTCTTAAAATGTCCCAATACCCTTTGGGGAGGCTATACCAGAGCCCATGGAGGTGAGATACTGAACTGGATTGGCCCAGAGGGGACGTCTATTTTAACCGTTCCTCGCTATGCAAGTGAAGCTCTGGAGGAGAATTCCACCTGGCAGACCACCGCTTGGGATAATTCCATAAACTTTATTCAAAGCGCTCGAAATCAAGGGATTCAAAATCCAGTGGGCATGTGCTATCAAGATGCGGGTTGGAAGAACGGCCCTTGGTTGGGTACGGGGAATCAGATCAAGAACGGATCAACCTACCTGACCTGGACTGAGTACTTTAGAAAACATGCTCCTAAGGGTAGCAAAAATAACTGGCAATTATCACAGGAGGACCTTTTGGTGAACCTAATGTGGGGCTCTCAGGTACTACAAAAGATCGCTCAACAGGTACGAGAGGCTGAAAATGCCATGTCTATGTTGGAAAAAATCAGCAGTATGTCCAATATGGACCAAGGCTATCAGATTGATCAGCTTCGATTAGCAGAGGCTTGGCGAACACTGATGATGGCTCAACATCACGATTCCTGGATCGTACCTTATAACAAATTGAATGCGAATCAATCCTGGGCAGATGCCATTAAAGAGTGGACCGCATTTTCAGTGAGGGAATCAAAGGAAATGATTTTGGACGCGTCGAAATCCAATCAGGTAGATCATAACCCGGCTGATGCATTTATGTATGTCCGAGTTTACAATACTTTATCTCAAAACAGGGAAGAGTTGGTCCAGGTGCAAGTTCCTCCAGAAATGGCCAATATCGCCGTTTATGATAGCCAAGGGGCAGGTGTGCAGAGCTTTAGCGAGACCTCCCCACAAGGCAATAAGCTCAGCTTTAAAGCCTCAGTTGCCGGAATGGGCTACTCAACTTATCGTATAGCAGTAGCGGATAACCGATCAAGCCTAGAAACATCCATAAAATACGATCAACATGGGAATTGTATCCTTGAGAACGATCAAATCCGATTGGTATTGGATAAAAAACGTGGCGGTACTATAAAGAGCCTAATCGCGAAATCACTTCACAACAGAGAATTTATCAAAGCAGATGCAGATTACGCCTTCAACGAGCTCTCTGGATATTTCTATCTGGAAAATAAATTTCATTCTTCCAAGGATCAGGAAGTTAGCTTTGAAGTCCTTCAGGATAATGCTTTAGAAAAGCGCTTGGCGATAAAAGGTCAGATCGCAGGAAATGATTTTACACAAATCATTAGCTTAAAGAGCGGACAAACAAAGATAGACCTAGACCTGAAGATCGATTGGAAACAGGATGTTCGAATTGGAGAATATGAACAAAAACATAAATGGACAGATAACAGACGGGCTTATACAGACGATCGCTATAAACTCAAAATTCTGTTTCCAACAAACTTAAAGCAACAACAAATCTTCAAGAATGCCCCTTTTGATGTGACCAGAAGCCAATTGGATAGTACTTATTTTGGTCGTTGGGACGATATCAAACATAACATCATCTTAAATTGGATAGATGTATATGATGAAAAAAGCCAAACTGGTCTAGCCATTTTAACTGACCATACCAGCAGCTATTTACATGGTCCGGATATCCCGGTAGGTTTGACAGCCCAATATTCAGGGGTAGGTCTATGGGGCATGGATTATAAGATCTCCGAACCCTTACACATGAAGTACGCTTTGATTCCACATGAGTTCAACTGGAGTAAATCCGGTATATCTGAACAGAGCAATGCTTGGAATGAGCCCCTTTATGGCGTGTTTCTCCCTGATTTAAACTTGCAGGATAAGCAATTTATCGAGTTGGAAGAACAAGGCTTTGAAGTCTCTGCTTTGCAGGAGAAAGACCAAGAGTTGCAGATACGCCTCTACAACGCCAATGGTAGAAAAAACAAACAGAAAATCAAGATCAATATACCCATTAAATCCTTGACCGAAGTTCATTTGGATGGGCAGAAGGTTAAACAGGTAAAATTTAAGAACAAGGGAAATCAAATTGAATTTGATCTGGAGATTCCCCAATTTGGATTTAAGACCCTTAGTATAAAAAGATAATCAACCTATATCATGATTAATAAGAAACACTATATTTTATTATTTATTTCAACTTTATTTATCGTTACTGCCTGTCAGAGCATCAAGAAGGCCCCCGATAAAAGTCCGGCAGACTATGTCAATCCATTTATAGGAGCTAGTACAAGTGTAGGCGCTGCAGGAGCCTATCATGGATTGGGAAAGACATTTCCAGGGGCAACTACGCCTTTTGGTATGGTACAGGTCAGTCCTAACACCATTACCGGTGGTGATAATAGCCCCGGTTACAGTTACGAACATCAAACTATCGAGGGATTTGCCATGACCCAGATGAGCGGCGTGGGATGGTATGGAGATTTAGGAAACTTTCTGGTGATGCCAAGTACTGGCGATTTCCATACGATTGCAGGAAAAGAAGATGGTAGTATAACTGGATATCGTTCGGCTTATAAAAAGAATACAGAGGTCGCCCAAGCCGGTTATTATTCGGTTGATTTAGATCGTTATCAGATCAAAGTAGAAACTACAGCAGCTCAGCATAGTGGGATGATTAGGTTTACTTTCCCGGAGCATAAACAGTCTCGTATTCAGATAGATTTGGCACGTCGGGTCGGTGGCACATCGAGCGAGCAATACATTAAGGTACTAGATGAATATCATATTGAAGGTTGGATGAAATGTACTCCTGAAGGTGGAGGCTGGGGAAATGGAGAGGGAAAAGCAAACTATACCGTATTCTTTCATGCTAAATTCGACAAACCAATCAAGAACCATGGATTCTGGTCCGCAGATATTCCGGATGGATGGTCCCGCAAATTGGAAAATGTGGTTTCTGTCCCCTATTTAACCCGGGTATCCAAGGCTGGAATAATCAAAGATAAACAAGAATTACAGGGCAAGCACCTAGGTTTCTTCAGTGAATTTGAAACCAAAGCCGATGAGCAGGTCAACTTACAGGTTGGGATTTCCTTTGTGGACCTCGCTGGTGCGCTCAATAATTTCAAACAGGAAATGGAAGGCAGGCATTTCGAGGAGATCCGTAAAGAAGCAAAATCCGCGTGGAACCAAGCTCTATCTAGCGTTGAGGTGCAGGGTGGATCGGAGGATCAAAAAACCATTTTCTATACCTCATTATATCATACCATGATTGATCCAAGGATCTTCACCGATGTGGATGGTCGTTATGTTGGGGGAGATCAGAAAATATATCAAAGCAGAGATTTTCAGAAGCGTACTATCTTTAGTGGATGGGATGTCTTCCGCTCACAGTTCCCATTGCAGACAATCATTAATCCGGAGCTTGTAAATGATCAATTGAATTCCCTGATCAGTTTGGCAGAGGAATCGGGAAATGCCTACTTCGAACGATGGGAGTTCCTGAATGCATATTCAGGATGTATGATTGGAAATCCTGCCCTATCGATATTGGCGGACGCCTATGTTAAGGGGATTCGTGGTTACGATGCTGAAAAGGCGCTACAATACGCAATTAATACCTCCAGGAAATTCGGAAATGATGAATTGGGTTATTCCGCTCCCCAATTTACAATTTCCAACACCTTGGAATATGCCTATACCGATTGGTGTATTGCTCAACTGGCAAAAGGATTGGAAAAGCCTGATGTGGAAAAGGAGTACCTAAAAAAAGGTCAGGCCTACCGCAATGTATTTGACGCGGAAAAAGGTTGGTTCAGACCCAAGAAAGCAGACGGAGCCTGGGAACCATGGCCTGAGAACGCGCGCACCCAGGAATGGTATGGGACCATTGAATGTAATCCCTACCAACAGGGTTGGTTTGTGCCACATGATATTCCAGGGATGATCGAATTGATGGGTGGAAAGGAAAGTACCTTAGCAGATCTGACAGATTTCTTCAATAAAACTCCCGAACAGATGTTATGGAACGACTATTATAATCATGCCAATGAACCTGTACACTTAATTCCCTTTTTATTCAACCACCTGGATGCCCCTTGGTTAACCCAAAAATGGACTAGACATATTGCCGATAAGGCCTATAAGAATTCAGTGGAAGGTATTGTGGGCAATGAAGATGTAGGACAGATGTCGGCATGGTATGTTTTAGCAGCCTCTGGCATACACCCTTCCACGCCGGGAACCACACAATATGAAATTACCAGTCCTGTTTTTGATGAAATTACCTTCCGATTAGATCCGAAGTATTTCAAGGGGAAAACCTTTACAATCAAGGCACATGATAACTCTCCGGAAAATATCTACATCCAGAAAGCGGTATTGAACGGTAAACCTTACAGAGTGAGTCATATTGATTTTAAGGAGATGATCTCTGGAGGAATCTTGGAGCTGTATATGGGGAACGTACCGAATAAAGAATGGGGACTAAAAAATAAAATTATTTGATAATGAAAAGAACTTATATTTTTTGCTATTTGGCGTTATTCTGCTTTCAGATATTAAGCCTGCAGGCACAGGAAAAGGACCTGGTCAAGTATGTTAATACCCTGCAAGGGACAGATTCAGACTGGGCATTGTCCTACGGCAACACCTATCCGACTGTAGGTTTACCTTTTGGGGTACATTTCTTTTCGGCACAAACCGGAAAAAATGGGGATGGATGGAAATACCAGTACAAAGCAGAAAGTATTCGCGGGTTTCAACAGGTACATCAGTGTAGTCCATGGATGGGAGACTATGCCGTATTTTCTTTGATGCCCGCAATGGGGACTTTGAAGGTAAATGAAGAGGAAAGAGCACTAGCTTTTAATCATATGAATGAGGTAGCCAAACCACATTATTATGCAGTAACCTTTGATAATGGAATAAAAGCAGAAGTAAGTCCTGTCGAACGTTCTGGGCATATGCGCTTTACGTTTCCCAAAAAGGAAAAGGCATACCTAATCCTTGATGGTTTCGTAAAGGATGCCGAAGTAAAGATCCTACCCAAAGAACGTAAGATCATAGGTTATGTCAATAACGGTCGGTTTGTCCCAGAGAATTTCAGAAGCTATTTTGTGTTGGAATTCAACCAGGATTTCAAGAGTTATGGAACTTGGGAGAATGAAAAAGGAACTACCCAAGCAGGGAATTCCTTTGATTCTGGAAAAGGCCGGGGTGCATATTTAGAATTTAAGCCCGGGACAAAGGTGGAGGTTAAAATGGCATCTTCTTACATTAGTCCGGCACAGGCCCAGCAAAATTTCAACCAGGAAGTAGGAAGCAATAAGAATTTTGAGGTCACCAAAGCAAAGGCTTACCAAGTGTGGAATAAGCTGTTGAATCGTATTCAGGTCGAAGGCGGAACAGAAGAAGAGAAAGCTACTTTCTATTCCTGTATGTTCCGCGCAAACCTATTCTCCCGGAAGTTTTACGAGATGAAGGAAAATGGAGAGCCTTATTATTATAGCCCATATGATGGTAAAGTCTATGATGGTTATATGTATACCGATAATGGTTTTTGGGACACTTTCCGCGGACAGTTCCCATTGAGTAATATCTTACATCCAACTATGCAGGGGCGATATATGCAATCTTTGTTGGATGCACAGGATCAAGCAGGGTTTTTTCCGACTTGGTCTAATCCGGGGATGTCGGGTGTGATGATTGGCAATCACGCCATATCCCTGTTAAGCGATGCTTGGGTAAAAGGAATTCGAACTTTTGATCCAGATAGCGCATTGGCGGCCTATTATCATGAGACGACCAATGTAGGTTTCTATAAAGGGTCCAACGGACGTCAGGGATGGCAGGATTACTATACCAAGGGTTATATCCCCTATTACGATGACCTTCATGAGAGTACAGCGAAGACCCTGGAGTATGCCTATGATGATTTTTGTGCCTACAACCTAGCCAAGATGACAGGCAACACCTTCTACCAGGAAATCTTCGCAAGACAGATGTACAATTACCGAAATGTATATGATCCGAAGGTCGGCTTTATGCGCGGCCGATTACCCAATGGAGCATGGATGGAACCTTTTGATCCTGTAGAATGGGGTGGTGCTTTTACCGAAGCAAATGCTTGGCAATACACCTGGTCGGTGATCCATGATATCAATGGTCTGATCAACCTGATTGGGAGTGAAGAAAAGTTTAATGCCAAGTTGGATTCCTTCTTTACGATGGACCAACGCGTGAACTACGGTTCCTACAAACAAGAGATTCATGAAATGCGTGAGATGTTATTGGCAAAGATGGGTCAATATGCCCATGGAAACCAGCCTACCATGCATGTGGCCTATCTATATAATTACAGCGGGGAACCTTGGAAGTCACAAAAACAGGTTCGCCAGGTCAGTTCCCGATTATACAACAGTACTGAAAAAGGCTATCCTGGAGATGAAGACCAAGGCCAAATGTCCTCTTGGTATGTGCTCAGTGCAATGGGCATCTACAGTGTCTGTCCGGGAGTAGATGAATATGTTTTGGGAAGTCCTGTCTTCCGTAAGATTACCATTACACATCAGGATGGTAAGAAATTCATCATCCATGCTGAGAATAACAGTAGCGAGAATGTCTACATACAATCCGCACAATTGAACAACGAAAATTACGATAAGAACTTTATACGATACAGTGATATCATGAAAGGTGGGGAATTACATCTGCAAATGAGCGCAACTCCAAATAAAGATCGGGGCGTAGCCAGGGAATCCAGACCATTTTCACTGAGTCACATTAATAAATAATAACCATCGTTTGTTGCGCCCTCTAGGAGGGGTAACAAAACGTTCTGTTCCAATTAACCAATTAAAATCCAATGATTATGAAAACATTTTTTTTCATTGCGATCGTTATGGCCATACTGATCCAGAGCTCCTGTAGTAAACAGGGTTTCTTGGATCAAACCCAATCTACCGATTTGAACGAGCAAATGGTCTTTTCGGACAGTGCCTATACGATCAATTTCCTTTCCGGAATCTATTCCGAGATTGGATTTGTAACTTGGCCAAAGCGATTTGGTGGAGGAGGTTTGGATGCCAGTACAGATGAAGCTGAAGGTGCAGGTATAGGAAGTATCAATACCTTTATTCAATTTGCTACGGGTACCGTAAATTCCAACATCATTACCAAAGATGCCTGGGTCACCAGTTATACCAATATCAGAAGAGCGAATATCTTCCTGAAGAATGTCGAGCAGGCGCGATTCGGAGAAAACATCAAGATTCGCTCTAAGGCAGAGGCCCGTTTCCTACGTGCTTACTATTACTTTGTCCTTCTAGAGCATTATGCAGGAATTCCGTTGATGGGAGATTCCATATTTCATGCTAACGATGCCATTCCTGCAAAGCGTAGCAGCTACGATGAATGTGTGAATTATATCGTCACAGAATTGGATGCTGCCGCTGATGACCTGCCATGGGAACAGGTAGGTGAGAATTATGGAAGAATTAATAAAGCCGCTTGCTATGGCTTGAAATCAAGAGTTTTGTTGTATGCTGCAAGTCCATTGTTCAATGGACAGACCTTAACGAGCGATGCGGAATTAGCTGATGTGGTGGGATATCCAACGGCAGATGCTTCCCGTTGGAAAAAGGCAGAAGATGCAGCGAATCAGATCATGGAATCAGGAATCTATCAGTTGCATGTCAACAACAGTCCGGAATTGGGTTACGGTTTCTACCAGGTATTTCAGATTCGTAAGAATGTGGAATACCTACTCGCCAAGATGCAAGATTCCAATCGAGACTTGGAGGGCATCTGGAATCCACCAACCTTTGGTGTAAGCAATCCTGGGGCCTATCCATATCTGGAAACAGTGAACATATTTGGAATGAACAATGGCTTAGCAATCGATGATCCGAATTCAGGATATGATCCAAAACAACCTTATAAGAATAGAGATCCGAGATTGGCAAATACCATTACACGAGATCAATCCTTGGTCTATCACCGAGATGGGTTTGCCAGAAGGCCGGTGAACATCTACATCGACAAAACCAATCCCAACAATGTGACTTCTGGCCAGGATGCTATCTACAAAGGAACCCCTACGGGATATTATTCCTACAAAATGGTGAACAGGGATGTGGCTGCCGATTGGTTCAATACTGTTACACCACGTTGCCTACCGATTATCCGTTATGCGGAAATTCTATTGAATTATGCTGAGGCTAGAAATGAGCGTTTAGCAACACCCGATGCCCAGGTTTACCAGGCAGTGGAAGCGATCCGCGAGCGAGCGGGCTTAGTGCCATTTGAGCTGAGAGCCGGGTTGAGCCAAGTAGAAATGCGTTTGATCATTCACAACGAAAGACAAAAGGAGCTGGCATTTGAGGGGCATCGTTTCTTTGATGTACGTCGATGGAAGAAAGCTGAAGTCGCCGAATCGGCTCAATTGCACGGTACCGAGCCTGTGAAAACGTCCGCAGGAACAACTTACAACACCATTAACGTACGCAAAAGGGTATTCAATAAACGCATGTATTTGTGGCCTATACCACAATCAGAAATTGCAAAATCAACTGAATTAGTTCAAAATCCGGGTTATTAATACAAACAAGATGAAAAGCCGAAAATTAACAAAGGCCATTATCGTATTGGGGATATGTCTAGCATCCTTACAATCCTGTAAAGATGAAGCGCTTGCCCTGATTAACGAGGAGCCAATAAAAGATATAGCTGGTACTTGGA
>JBEBRZ010000069.1:0-20296 GCA_040394615.1 Sphingobacterium mizutaii | reverse complement strand
ATACTGATCATATTAAGAAGATTAAACTAAATTCAATTAATATCTATTTGAAAGCGAAGACGAAGGCTAGACAAAACTAAACCATTCATCAAAGCTTTCACAAAATCTTTTAATCATTTTCAAAGAAGTGATACGTTAGCATCTGTTGTCTAAAAAAGAAAAGCCTGGTAAAAAATTACCAGGCTTTTCTTTTTTAATTAAGTCCTCTTTTCTTCATCAGATAAACAGGGTCCGGATCCGCACCGCGGAATTTCCGGTACATCTCAGCAGGATTTCCTGTGCCTCCTCTTTCAAGGATATTGCTACGGAACGATGCTGCTGTATTTTGATCATAAAGACCTTTTTCTTTGAATGCTGCAAATGCATCAGAGTCTAATACTTCAGACCATATATAGCTGTAGTAACCAGCAGAATAACCGCCACTGAAGATATGCTGGAAATAACTACTTCTATATCTCGGGATAATAGCATCAATTAATCCGATTTTATCCATTGCTGCTTTCTCAAAATCATTTACTTTAACGTTGATTGGAGAAGTTGCTGAATGATAATTCATATCAAGAATAGAAGCAGCAAGATATTCTATTGTAGCAAATCCTTGGTCAAAAGTTCCAGCTTTTTGCATCTTTTCGATTAATGCGTCAGGAATAGCTTCTTTTGTCTGGTAATGTTTTGCATATGATTTCAATACTTCAGGATCAGCGGCCCAGTTTTCCATAATTTGAGAAGGAAGTTCTACGAAATCACGGGGAACTGATGTTCCGGCAAGGCTTCTGTATTTTACATTTGAGAATAATCCGTGTAATGCATGACCAAATTCATGAAACAATGTTGAAGCCTCATCAAAAGTTAATAACGCAGGGTTATCACCAACAGGTTTCGTGAAATTACAAACGATAGAAATCACCGGAGCAACACGTTTTCCATTCTTTCTGCTTTGAGATCTATATGATGTCATCCAGGCTCCTGAGCGTTTAGACTCACGCGGGAAAAAATCAGCATACAATAAACCCAGGTGGGAACCATCTTTATCACGCACTTCGTATACTTCTACTTCCGGGTGATAAACAGGGACATTATTCAAAGCCACAAAGGAAATACCCCATAATTTATTTGCGGTGGCAAATGCGCCCTCACGCACGTCAGTCAAACTAAAGTAAGGTTTAATTTCCTCCTCGTTTAAAGCATAACGTTTCTGACGGATTTTCTCCTGATAGTAGCGCCAATCGTACGGAGCTACCTGAAAAGTATCTTTCGAAGCTTCTATTTCCGCTTGAATATCTGCGGCTTCTACTTTCGCTTTTTCTAGTGCAGGCGTCCAGATTTTATTAAGCAATGCATTAACATTAGCCGGATTCTCAGCCATTGATTCTTCCAGAACGTAAGCAGCGTGCGAGCTATATCCCAATAACTTGGCTTTTGCTAAACGGTTATTGGCAATCTTGATTAAAAGCTCTTTGTTGTCTTGTTCATTGTCGTTATTACCACGCAATTGGTAAGCGTTCCAAATTTTCTTGCGCAGTTCACGATTATCCGCATATTGTAAGAATGGCATAACCGAAGGGTTTTGAAGTGTAAATAACCATTTACCGTCCTTACCTTTTGCTGTAGCTGCTGCAGCTGCAGCAGCTTTTAATTCTTTAGGCAAACCAGCTAAGTCAGCTTCATTGTCTATAACTAATTCAAATGAATTGGCTTCTGCAAGTAAATTCTGCCCGTATTCAGTGGTTAACACAGAAAGTTCTGCGTTAATTTTCTTAAGCTTTTCTTTATCCGCATCATTTAAATTTGCTCCTGAGCGTATAAAACCTTTATATGTTTCCTCTAATAGTTTAAGATCTTCTGCATCTAAGCCGGCATTTTGTCTTTCATCATAAACCGTTTTTACACGTTTAAAAAGCTCCGGATTAAGATTGATCTCATCTCTATGTGCTGAAAGAACAGGTGCTAAATCCTTAGCAATGGCCTGAATAGTATCATTGGTATTTGCACTGTTCAGGTTATTGAAAACAATGGATACACGGCTTAAAAGTTGTCCGGCGTTCTCTAATGCTAAAATAGTGTTGGAAAAGGTAGCAGAATCCTCGACTTTTAGAATAGAATCAATTTCTGCTTCATGTACTCTCAACGCTTCTTTGAAAGCGGGTCTGAAGTGTTCGTCCTTGATAAGGTCGAATGGGGGAACTTCAAAGTTAGTTTCGTACTTGGCTAATAATGGATTTTTCAAATCAACAGCTTCCTCTTTTTTAGTTTCGTTGTTACACCCTACTAATAAACTGGCAATCAGTATACAGTAAGGCATTAAACCTTTTTTATTCATTCTTTTACAGTTTGTTTCACTTTTGTGCAAAGGTAGTAATTCTTTGTTTAAGTATTCTATTGTTTGTGGCTGCTGACCTACTGATAGTTTGTTAACTTTTTATTTATTTAGCTGTAACAAAGTCGAATGATTAACGTCTAACTAACAAAGCTTTATAACATGAAAGAATTCTTTTGGTGGTGCGCGGGGGTGCATAAGGAGACATTAGACAGGTTTCCGGAGGAGCATAATAAATATATTAGCATTGGTGCAACGATATTTTTCACAGGTTTATTCGCTGCATTAGCAGGTGGATATGCCCTTTATTTTGTTTTTAGCGGAAGTCCCTTAGCCGTATTCTATGCACTGTTCTTCGGGCTTATTTGGGGTTTAGCTATTTTTAACCTTGACCGATATATTGTATTGAGTATTGACAAAAGCAGAAATGGGTGGATGCAATTGCTACAAGCTTTACCCCGAATTTTGTTGGCTATTCTGATCGGACTCATCATCTCCAGACCATTAGAACTAAAGATTTTTGATAAAGAAATCAAAGAGTATTTACGCTCTGAATACCTGGTGCAGCAAAATGCCAAAATCGACACACTTAATAAAACTTTCGAAAATAAATACCGAGTTGAGTATACTCAGCTGAAATCTTTAACTACACACGCTGACTCCGTAGAGTCTAGCATAAAAACGTCCAGACAGAAACTTAATCACGAAATATTCGGTACAAAGACGGATGAAACCTCGGGTGTAATGGGGTATGGACCTTATGCTAAAATGAAGGAAGCTGATCTTAACAAACAGGAACTATATCTAGATAGCCTAAGATCAAGAATACAATCCAAAGAATCTGAACTGCTGAATAGAAAGACTGCCGAAGGCTTATTAAATCAAAGGATACTTTCAGACAAATCATTAGATAGTGCGGTTAATGTCTCCGGCTTCGCCGATCGAAATGCAGCTTTGAGTAATCTACATAAGAAACCTGATGGTACGATTAATAAATCAACTGAATACGCGGTCATCTTTATCGCCTTATTATTTATCTTCTTTGAATGTCTACCTGTATTTGTAAAACTAATGAGCGGTAGAGATGCTTATGATAATGCGTTGAAAAATCAAAAAGCAGTTCATAATTATGATTCCGACACCGGCTTTGAAGTGGAAAAAACTGCCATTGATAAGATTCATGATTATCGCACTGATGCTTCTATAAAACGGCGAATGGATAAGCTACAAAAAGAATTTACAGAAGAATAAGAACCCTATGTAAAGATTTCTGTATACTTGTTCTTCAACTTCAAACTAAAGACATGAGCAAGCGAAATTCTTTACTAACGCTAGCGTTTATTACCATTATTACCTTCTGTCAGGCTCAGGAAAAAAGAGGAAGAATCCGGGACTTTGGAATCCAGATTGGTATATTACCAACTGGAATGAACAATGCAATAACGGATGTGGAAGGAGTAACCGTAGGTCAGAAGACTATTTTAAAAGGTGATTCTATTCGTACAGGCGTTACAGCCATCATTCCCCATAAGGGAAATATCTTTCAACAAAAAGTTCCCGCAGCAGTGTATGTAGGCAATGGCTTTGGTAAAATGATGGGAATTTCTCAGATTCAGGAACTCGGAAATATTGAAACCCCGATCTTATTAACGAATACATTGAATGCTCCAAAAGTAGCAAATGCAGTTATTGATTACATGCTATCTCTATCCGGAAACGAAAATATTCGTTCCGTAAATGCAGTGATTGGAGAGACAAATGACGGTGGATTAAACGATATTCGAGGCCGGCATGTTGAAGCAGCTGATGTGTTAGAAGCTATTCGAAACGCCAAAGGAGGAAAGGTAAGTGAAGGAAATATTGGTGCCGGTACTGGAACAGAATGTTTAGGTTTTAAAGGAGGGATTGGAACTGCATCCCGAAAACTTCCTGAATCTCGTGGTGGATACACCGTTGGTGTTTTAGTTCAGACGAATTTCGGCGGCGTATTGAGTATCAATGGGGCGCCTGTAGGTCGCGAGCTCTATAATTACTATATGCAGGAACCTAAAGAAGCACATAAAGTCGATGGGTCATGTATGATTGTAATCGCAACGGATGCGCCTCTATCCTCCCGAAACCTGGAAAGACTAGCTAAACGTTCTTACATTGCTTTTGGAAACGTAGGTTCTTTTTCATCAAACGGAAGTGGTGATTATTCCATTGCTTTCTCTACAAACCCCTCAAATTTTATCCCCCATGAAAACGATCATATTGAACATAAGTCAATAGAAGTTGGCAATGATTATATGTCTCCTTTGTTTATGGCAGTTTGGGAAGCTACGGAAGAAGCAATACTAAATTCCATGTTTATGGCTGAAGACATGACCGGAAATAAAGGTAGAACCGTCAAAGCAATCCCAATCCAGGAGACTTTAAACATATTAAAAAAATATAAGGGTTTAGATTATGACAAACTTCCTAAAGCAGTTCAAAAATAGAGAGATCCCCATTACCCTCGCGATTTTTTTTATGCTTGCCCTTAACCTATTATCCGCTCAGGAAACGCTATCAGATATTGCAAAAAATGCTTCTATTCCAGCTGTTCAAATCAATTATCAAAAAGATGGCGAAGATCATTTCTATAATTTCGGTGTTAAAAATGCAGAGACCAATATTCCTATCAATCGGCAGACTGCATTTCAAGCAGCTTCCTTAACAAAAGTTGTCGCAGCCTACACTTTCCTAAGATTAATGGATAAAGGGTTGATTGAGCTGGATAAACCATTAATTGAATACTACCCATATGATCGACTATCAAATCATCCGTTTAAAGATAAGATCACCGCGAGGATGGTGTTAACACACCGTACAGGCTTATTGAATTGGGAAGGAGATGTCCCTTCGGAAAAATGGCGAAAAACACCTCTGACATCGCAATTTGAACCGGGGACAGATTATATGTATTCTGGAGAAGGGTTTTATTTTCTTCAGGAAACCATGGAACATATCACCGGGAAGTCCTTCCAAGAATTGGTAGAGAAGGAAGTACTTATTCCATTCAATATGGAAAACTCCGCAATCGTATGGAATGACGATTTGGAGAAGAATATTGCATTTGGACATTACGAGAATGCTAAACCTAGAAAACTTGGGATGTACCGTAAAAGCAATGCAGCCTATACCCTATATACCACAGCAGAAGATTACAGCAAATTCATCAAAAAGTACATATTTGACGGATTTGGATTGAACCAGCAAACTCATAAAATGGCTTTACAAAAATTATCTGAAGCAAGAAAGGCAGAAGGAACAACACCTGACGATAAGTATGTCCCATGTGCATTGGGTATGCGTATGCAGTTAAACGAAGTAGGGACTTCTTATTGGCATACAGGATCTAATCCAGGTTTCCGGTGCTTCTTTCTTGCCTATCCAAATTCTAAAGAAATCTTAGTCGCGTTGATGAATTCTGATAGCGGATTCACTACAATTCCTGATTTATTGGCGTTATTTTTGAACAATAAACAGACATTCTGGATGTACAAGTGGCGCCAGGGTGAGTTAGACTAATTAAGATATAGATATGATTGGAATAGTTGGTGGAGTTGGCCCATTGGCAGGGGTTGACATTGTAAAAAAAATAATTGAGGAAACAAATGCTAGGCGAGATCAGGACCATGTACCTGTTTTATTATCATCCCAGTCGCACAGAATATCCGACAGAACAGACTACTTACTTGGTAAAGATCCGATAAACCCGGGTTATGCAATTTCAGAGATTGCTCTGGAATTGGAAAAAGCAGGAGCAAGGGTATTAGGAATTCCATGTAATACGGCACATGCTCCAAGAATCTTTGATGTTATTAAAGATGAATTACAAAAAAACAATTCCGAAGTTCAGATTCTACACTTAGTAGCAGAAACCGCTAAATTCATACAGGATAATTTCCCTGATTCCGTAGTCGGAGTTATCTCAACGAATGGAACTAGAAATACAGGATTATATAAACAGGTTATTGAAAGATTTGATCTTAAATGTATTGAGCCCGATGACAACCTTCAGCAGAAAGTTCATGCTGCTATATATGATGAAACCTATGGCATAAAAGCCTACTCATCACCCGTTACCAATCGTGCACATGATGAATTGGTGGCCACTATTCAGGAATTGAAAAGTCAAGGAGCACAGGTAATTATCTTAGGTTGTACCGAATTGCCCTTAGCACTTAGGGAGAAATCTTATTATGGATTACCCGTCATCGATCCGAACAGAATCCTGGCAAGAGCATTGATTAATGCTATTGATCCTTCAAAGTTAAATCCTGTAGCGGATTAAACCTTTGACCCGTTTTAAAGTTAAAATTAAGAGGCTGCGGTAGAAAATTCATCTGCCTCTTAATTTTAATAAAAACGAATATGAAAGTAAGTTCAATAATTACACTCGCAATTATGCTATTTGGGTTATCATTCAGCCCAACTCGTTCTCAGGCACAAGAGACACTAATAAAGGTAAACAGCAATATATTCCCTAAGCCTCAAGAGGGTTATAAAAGAATGATTATCGAAGTACCCTATTCTGAAAATGATAAAAATAAAAAAATCGAATTCAGTATTGGCAAAATGATGGAAGTAGATGGATGTAATCACTTTGGATTAAACGGGACTTTGGAAAAGAAAGATTTACAAGGCTGGGGTTATTCCTACTATGAATTCAAAACAGATGGACAGGTAATATCCACTCAAATGGCATGTCCAAACGCAACAAAAAGAAATTTATTTGTTTCTGCTCAACCGGAATTGGTGCAATATAACGGGAAAATGCCTATTGTTATTTATGTTCCTCAGGAATATGACGTCCAATTTAAAATATACAGTGCCGGAAAGGAAACATTCAAAGCTTTAGAAGATAAACCTAAAAACAAGTAAAGATCACTAGTAAATACAATAAACCCAGACATGAATATGACCTGGGTTTTTATTTTTATCATTAGATTTATAATCTACAGGATATCAACATGGCTTACACTTCTCTTTCAGAAATTAACAAGATTTATCAATTACAGGTTCACAATAAATCCACAATAAAACATAGCACCGCTGAGAAGCGAATTGCATGGATTAAAAAGCTCTTACATGCTATCAATACTGAAGAGAAAGCAATAGAACAAGCCTTGTATCAAGACTTTCATAAATCCGGAATTGAAACCGCAATAACCGAAATATTGGCGGTTCAACTGGAACTAAAACACATCATAAAAAACCTGAAAGGATGGATGAAGGATAGAAGTGTTGGAAGATCATTGATGATGCCGAATGTGAAAGCATATTTACACTATGAACCAAAAGGTAATACCTTAATCATTACCCCATGGAATTATCCCTTCCAGTTACCTTTAGTCCATCTAGCCTCAAGCATAGCTGCCGGAAATACGGTAATCCTTAAACTCTCCGAGTTTTCTCCCAATAGCAATGCTGTTATTAAAAACCTTATTTCTGAATTATTTCCCCAAGACCATGTAGCAGTGATTGAAGGTGCTGTTGAAGAAACAACACAGCTATTGAACTATAGGTTTGATCACATCCATTTTACCGGGTCACCGAAGGTTGGCAAAATTGTAATGGAAGCCGCCAGTAAGAATCTAACAGAAATCACGCTGGAATTGGGAGGAAAATCCCCAGCAATAATTGATAAAAATGTTAACCTAAAACAGGTTGTAAAAAATATTATCTGGGCTAAGTTTGTAAATGCAGGACAGACCTGTATTGCGCCCGATTACATATTAACCCATCGACATCAAAAAAATCAGCTAGAAGCTATTTTTAGAGAAGAACTCATTGAAGCATTTGGATCTGATGCTCTTAATTCACCTGATTATGCCCGAATCATTAATGCAGGGCAGTTTGAGCGACTAAGAGAAGGGTTAGAAAATGCAAAAACCTTAGGCGCTAAAATAATCAGCGGGGGAAGTACAGTTGAAAAATTAAATTATATTGAACCTACCATAATAACAAATGTCGCAGCTACCAATCCATTAATGACAGATGAAATATTTGGCCCTATTCTACCGATTGTTTATTATTCACAAATCCAGGAAGCAATAGATTTTATAAACAAAAAAGAAAAACCTTTGGCACTTTATGTTTTCAGTAAGGATTCAAATTTCAACAAACATGTAATTCGACATACATCTGCCGGTTCTAGTTGCGTTAATGATGCTATGATACAGATTATGCATCCAAAATTACCTTTTGGAGGCGTAAATAATTCCGGAATCGGACAATCAACCGGTAGATATGGATTTAAATCCTTTTCACATGAAAGGGCTGTGGCTGATGTTAAAATGATGCCCCTTTCATCTATGTTTTGGTTTCCATATACGGAAAAGACAAATAAAATGCTTCAATGGATTCGCAGATTATTTTAACCAAAAATCTTATTCCATAGGCTTTTCTTAATACCGACGTAAAACTCGTTATCCTCTTTCTTTAATGGATAAATACGAATGAAATCATGTTGATTGGCCTCACCTTTTCCGTCTTCGATATTAAATTTATGACGATGGAATGGGCACACCAATTTACCATGCTCACACCATCCTTTTGTTAAATCAGCCCCGGCATGTGGACATCGGCTTGAAGTAACCGAAAGAATATCTCCCTCCTTTATTAAGCACAATTTCTTTCCGGCAACATGTAATGCTTTTACATAATTCCTACTCTCATCAATCTGAACAGGAACCTTATGCCAGACTAATTCATCGTCTTCCAGATTTTCCATCATTACATATTCTATTTTAGAGCAAGTTAGCAAAAGCAAATAATACCTTTATAAAAACACTTATAAAAAAAGGCTTTCCGTATAACGGGAAAGCCTCTTCAATATCATTTCAATTCTATTAATTAGAATTTCTTACCTTTTACTTTACGTTCGTTTTCTGTTAAGTAAATCTTACGTAAACGAATACTTTGTGGAGTAACCTCAATATACTCATCTCTTTGGATGTATTCCATACATTCCTCTAAAGAGAATTTAATTGCCGGAGCAATACGTGCATTATCATCCGATCCTGAAGCACGCATATTTGTTAATTGCTTACCTTTCGTAACGTTGATTGTTAAATCATTATCACGGATGTGCTCACCTAATATCTGTCCTTCATAAATTTCAACTCCCGGATCAACGAAGAAACGACCACGATCCTGAAGTTTATCAATCGAATAGGCAGTCGTAGAACCTGTGTCTAGTGAAATCAATACACCAGCTAAACGACCAGGGATGTTTCCTTTCCAAGGCTCATATCCTTTCAAACGGTGCGCCATAACAGCCTCACCTGCAGTTGCCGTTAATACATTGTTACGTAATCCGATGATACCACGGGAAGGGATAGAAAACTCAAGGTGTTGCATATCTCCTTTAGTTTCCATGACTAATAACTCGCCTTTACGTTGTGTTACCAATTCAATAACTTTACCCGAAACCTCTGCAGGAACATCAACTACCAATTCCTCGATAGGCTCATGTTTCTGACCATTGATTTCTTTAACAATTACCTGTGGTTGACCTACCTGTAATTCATATCCTTCGCGACGCATAGTCTCGATCAATACAGATAAGTGAAGAATACCACGACCATATACTAACCATGCATCAGGAGATTCAGTAGGAACTACGCGTAAGGCTAAGTTCTTCTCTAATTCTTTTTGCAAACGATCATAAATGTGACGTGAGGTCACATATTTACCTTCTTTACCAAAAAATGGTGAGTTATTGATGGTGAACAACATGTTCATTGTAGGCTCATCAATATGCATTACTTCCAATTGTTCTGGATTCTCAAAATCAGCTATTGTATCACCAATTTCAAAACCCTCGATACCAACTACCGCAACGATATCACCAGCATGAACCTCAGAAACTTTAACACGGCCTAACCCTTCAAATAACTGAAGTTCTTTAACACGTGATTTAACAATTTTGCCATCACGTTTCATTAAAGAAACAGGTTGATTTTCCTTAATTGTGCCTCTTACAACACGACCAATAGCGATACGACCTACGAAAGTAGAGTAGTCTAATGAGGTAACCTGCATTTGCAAAGTTCCATCAGATACTTTTGGAGCAGGGATATGATTTAAAATAGCATCTAATAATTCTGTGAAGTTATCAGTTGGTTTAGTCCAATCTGTAGACATCCATCCTTGCTTTGATGAACCATATAATACAGGGAAGTCCAATTGATCTTCTGTAGCTCCCAGACTGAAGAATAAATCGAATACATTTTCGTAAACTTCTTCAGGACGACAGTTTTCTTTATCTACTTTGTTTACAACAACAATAGGTTTGATACCCAAGGCTAATGCCTTACCAGTAACAAATCTTGTTTGAGGCATTGGACCTTCAAATGCATCTACTAATAAAACAACACCGTCCGCCATTTTCAATACACGCTCAACCTCACCACCAAAATCGGCGTGACCAGGAGTATCAATAATGTTAATTTTGGTGTCTTTATATTTTACAGATACGTTTTTAGAGACGATTGTAATACCACGCTCACGCTCCAAGTCATTGTTATCCAGGATTAATTCTCCTGTATTTTCATTCTCCCTGAATTGGTTTGTGTAGTGTAAAATCTTGTCAACTAGGGTAGTTTTACCGTGGTCAACGTGCGCGATAATCGCTATGTTTCTGATATTCTGCATTGAGCAATAATGTGTTATAAAAAATAAGAGGTGCAAAGATAACTATTTTACACCTCTTTTTTTATATATTACTATTAATATTTTATTAGCTTATAATTTACTTATGATTAATTCTCAAATACTTGCCCTTTGGCAAGAACAAAAATTGACTTAAAATACCAACCAATAGCGGACCGTATATTAGCTAATATGCTAAATTACCTTTAGCTCTTTCCCTACTTTAGTAAACGCTGCAATCGCTTTATCCAGATGTGTTTTATCGTGTCCGGCAGAAATTTGAACGCGAATACGTGCTTTCCCTTGTGGCACAACCGGGTAATAAAAACCTATTACATAAATTCCTTCATCCAACATTTTAGCGGCAAACTCCTGTGCTAGTTTAGCATCATAAAGCATAACAGGAACAATAGGGTGAAAACCTGGTTTTATATCGAATCCGGCTTCGGTCATTTTCTCACGGAAGTATTTTGTATTATCTTCCAATTTGTCACGAAGCTCTGTCGTTTCACTCAACATATCCAACACCGCTACGGAAGCACCTGCAATTGCGGGAGCTAATGTATTTGAGAACAAATATGGACGCGAGCGTTGGCGAAGCATGTCGATAATTTCTTTACGACCTGAGGTAAACCCTCCGGAAGCACCTCCTAAGGCCTTACCTAACGTACCTGTGATGATATCAACACGGTCAATGACATTAAATAATTCATGTGTACCACGACCGGTTTTTCCGATAAAACCAGAACAATGTGATTCATCAATCATAACTAATGCGTCATATTTATCTGCAAGGTCACAGATCTTATCTAATGGCGCAATAGAGCCGTCCATGGAGAAAGCACCATCTGTAACAATAATTCTATGTCTGGCTCCGGAAGCTGCTTTTAATTGAGCTTCCAAATCTTCCATATCACAGTTTTTATAACGGAAGCGTTGTGCTTTACATAGACGTACGCCATCAATAATAGAAGCATGGTTCAGCTCATCCGAAATAATAGCATCTTGAGCACCTAGTAATGGTTCAAACACACCACCATTTGCATCAAATGCAGCTGCGTATAAAATAGTATCCTCTGTTCCTAAAAACTTGGAAATCTTCTCTTCTAATTCCTTATGAACATCTTGAGTTCCACAGATAAAACGTACGGAAGACATTCCATATCCGTGGCTATCAATCGCTGCTTTTGCCGCTGCTGTAACCTTCGGATTTGAAGATAAGCCCAGATAATTATTCGCACAGAAGTTAATTACCTCCTGACCGGTACTAATCTTAATATCTGCTCCCTGAGGAGTAACAATAATTCGTTCTTCTTTGTATAAACCTGCATCTTTAATTTCTGCAAGTTCCTTTTCAAGGACTGGTTTTAGAGTTTTATACATGGTATTTCTTTTTATCCGCAATAAAGATAGAGTTTTTTTATGTGAAGGAATTACGAAAACGATTGCCTAAAAATCTTTCTTTCAGGTTCTAACAAATTAAGATCCAATAAGGTTCCGAATAGACACAAAAAAAGGAACTTTTTGAAGCTCCTTTCTGTTAATTTTTTACTTGATCCTTTTCCAGGTTTCCGTCCGACCAATAATACTTATCCCGACATAACCTCGAATATCTAAACGATCATCACTTTTTAGTGTCATCTTACAGCTATATGTTTTACCCGATTTCGGATCATAGATCTCACCCCCTTCGTAAGTTTTGCTATTCTTACTAAAGTTTGTCAGAATCTCTAGTCCCTGAATGTTTCTTGTTCTTAACTTAGGATCCGGATTCTTCACATCTTTCTTGGAAGCATCCTTTACCCAATAAAGTTTTCCATAAAACTTATCGTTTTTCTTGTAGATTTCGATTCGCCCTTCACCACTTGGGTTTTCCCATTTTCCTATGATCGGATCATTGTTCTGCGCAAATAATGCAATGGAAAACAACAGGGCACAGAATGTTGCAACTATTTGTTTCATAACTTTGTGTTTATTATTGTATTATAAATATACATAAACTTCCTATGTTAGCATAATAATTTTTTTGTTACTACCTCGTTTATACCCGATATTTCCATTTTATTGGCATTAATTTTGACCCCTTTAAGAATACAAAAACAATTTAAGCTATGAGATTCATTATTAGTCTATTACTTACAGGTTTAGTAGTTGCTATTGCATCTTGGATCATTCCCGGTGTACACGTTGCAGGGTTCGGCTGGGCTATCCTAACGGGTTTAGTGATAGGATTTGTTAACGCTGTTGTAGGTGGAATTCTACGTTTATTTACTTTCCCATTAAATTGGCTAACATTCGGTTTGGTGTCATTTATAATCACAGTATTAATGATTATGTTATCTGACAAAATTATGGGTTCTAAATTTGACGTTGACGGATTCTGGCCTGCTTTCTGGTTTGCGATAGTAGTTGCAATCATTGAGATGATTATAGGAAAGATCGGAAGTGGCGACAAAAAATAAAAACCATTACTGAAAACCTATTAAAAGCACAAAAAGCCGGGCACAATTATGCCCGGCTTTCCTATTTATTTATAGAATAAAAATTATTTCTTCGTCTTCTTCATTTTATTCAACCATATCATTACCCCTGTAACAGGTAGTGAGGTTGCGATTAAACATGAAATAAAATACAACAGTTTAGTAAAAGGTCCATAAATATCACCAATATGCAGGGCTTTCAAAGACGAAGAAGCTCGCTGATTAAATGGTTTCTCTCTGAAAATATCCTTTTCCAAAACCTCGCCGCTATATTGATCTAAAGTTAACTTGTCTCCTGCAGATGGAGCAAAGAATCCTACTCTATTTTTACTGACTGATACTGTTCCTATGCTATCTTTCGCAAAGTTAATGGTGATATCCCCCTCGTATGGCAAAATACTGTTGACCGCTAAAATAGTCTCTTCAACAGACATTGCTCTTTTTCCGTTCCCAGGAATTGTTGATAATACTGCTGCTTTTTCTTCCTTCGGTGCATCCGGGGCTTTATAAGTTCCCCAGGTTTTTTGCCAACCGGTACGGTACCAATCAAAAGACCAGAATGGCCCTGTAACAGCCATTAAAAATAAAATAATACAGCTATAAAAACCCAATGTATTATGAAGATCATGGTTTAAACGCTTCCAGTTTGCAGACCATCGTATATTCAGACCGTTCTTCCATGACCTCATCTTGTTTGGAAACCAGATTACAATACCTGTAATTACCCCTAACAAGAAAAGTAAGGTTGCTGTACCCGTAATCCAGGATCCTAATTTTCTATTCTCAACACCATCAATTAATGGTTCTTCAATTTCATTTAATAATAACCAACGATGTAAACCAAACATCTTCTGCATAAACTCCGCAGTCTTAGATTTCACATCACTTGGATCACCGATTATTTGTCCTGTGTAGGGATTAATGGCTAATTGATTTGCTCTGGGACCACGACCTCCACCAGGACCTCCCGGCCCACCGGATCCACCTCTTTGAGGTCCGTTTGAACCTTCAGCTTTAACCGCTGCTCCTTTTTCTTCATTTCCCAATCCATCAACAGATTTACGAGACTTCTTTTCTACCTCTTTTTCATCGGCAACAACTACTTCAGCTTTCCCAACAGTTTTTTCTACAATATCTTTCTCTGATTTACCCTCAGATTCTTTTCCCTTAGAATGCTCCTCAATAGCTTTTTTCTCTTTTCCTTCTCTTTCTTTAGTTTCCTTTTTGTTGTACATGATCATGGTCGTAGCGTTATCCGCATACGGAACTTTGATCCCAACAATTTTTCCATTAACTTCCGGCTTGACGGCAGCCAATAACTCATCCGGATTTTTCTTCTCTCCTTCTACTTTTACTTTGTTGAATTCGGGCATTGCCCAAGCTCTGATTTCGGTGTTATAAGTATATATAGTTCCGGTTATACAAACTATAAATACCACAATGCCTGAAATCAACCCTCCCCATAAATGAATGTCGTTCATAAACTTTCGAACCTTCATCCATTTTGTTGATTTTTGCAGTTTTTTACTCATCTCTCCTTTTACTACTTTTTTAAATTAAAAAATCAGGTGAGCAATATTTTGCCCACCTGACATATAAAATTTTAATTAATTTCTAATACACACCAATATATTGATTCCCTGTTTTATTGATAAGCTTAGCTCCAACAGACATTTCTCCAGTCTTCTTGTTGAAGATATATAAGTTACCATTTTCTCCTATTGGGGCAACTGCAATAAAGACATCATCACCTACAACTGTTAAGTTTTGAATTTGGCGGAATTTCAATTTATCCTCATTAGGAATAGTATACTTTTGTGCAGTTTTGCTATTCAAGTCTACACGAGCAATATAACCTCCGGTACCTCCAACATTATAGATAACATAACCAATTCCGTCACCAACATATCTCCAGGATTCGATATAAGAATCTTTTATGCCTAATGCATTATCTAAGCTGAATACATATGAATCATCGTAATCATTAGTTGAAGAACTTATTCTAAGAATTTTAGAACCACCGTCTCCTGCAGCTTCTCCTGAAGTTGCTTGGTATATATGACCATCTGTTCCGATATATTGCATAGTACTTCTATATCCATTCGTATTACCTCTAGTTTTATTGGAAGTTAAAACCGTAGGATTCGACAAACTAGGGTAATCTAATACCAGAGTCTTTGCCCAGCTTTTTGCTCCTTGTCTATCATCTGCCCAAGTTGGTTTCCCATCTGTACCAAGTGTAAATGAATTTGTATTATGTTTAGATACAGCGGCACCAATGAATACTTTATTGTTTGCTTTATTAATAACCGGAACATCAATGCGACTTATATAATAACCGGCCGCAACCTCTTCAGCACTTAATTTAAGATCAAAAGCAGTAGTTTTTGTAATCTTAGGATTATTCAGGTCTAATGTAATAACATCAATTGCTGCTACTCTTTCTTTATACACAAAGTTAGGAGCTGTTCCTGTATAGATGGCGTCCTGTGCTTCTGCTTTAACTGCAACTCCAACACCCTCTGCGGCTTTTAACCACCGTGGTGATGCACTTACGTAGTCTTTTGTTGCAACCTCAGGTCCATCCGCTTGAATATTTTTACCTCCATGGACAATATATTTATTAAAAACACCCCCATCATCACCGGTATATTGGATGTTATAAAGATTTTTGCCATCTGCTGAGGCTTGAAGACGAGCAGTCCTTGAAGACTTAATATGTACGCCGTCATCAAATACATTTACAGAATAATCCGGATTTTTTGCATCTTCAGGTTTCAAGCTATAGATCATAGTTCCAGCATTACCATCGCCAGGTTCTGTTTGCATTAAAGATCCAGAAACAGTGATCCATCGTACATTTTCATCTAGATCTATATCAGTCTTATTATCTTTCGTACAACTACTAAATGAGATAGTTGTCATTACTGCACCCATAAGGGCAAGTTTTAAAATATTTGTTTTCATCGCAATTTGTAAATAAGAGTGTTAAAATTTATTAATTGAGTAATTGAGTTTTAAATAGAAAGCTCTTCCGGGTTTCTGCACACCAAAATTGTCGTAGATCTCAGCATTAAAAATATTCTTTGCGTCCAAAGCGACAATAATCTTTTTACTAGGAAATACATAACTCATTCCCAGACTCTGAGCATATTGAGCTGGTGTTATAAACCATTCAGAATCAGGCCACACTGTACTAAATGGAGCAACAAAACCAATATTATAAAAAAGATTAAGCTGTGATGACCTCTGGATAAGATTTTCCAATCTATAGTGCAGATTCCCATTCATTGTATAAAATGGTTCATTCGGAATCTGTTTATTATAATAAGTCATTTTCTGACCACTTGTCGGATCAAATTCTTGTTTAAATAAGGAATTAAACTTAGAGAAATTAAACATTGCCGTTAGCTTATCCTTATAGGCATAACTTAACTCACCTTCAAACCCCAGAGATTGTGCTAAGCCTAAGTTTACATACTGGGTTAATTCTATTTCCTGGTTATTGATCAATTCATTTGCTCTTGGCATTATCCGATCCTTGCTATTTCTCCAGAACACATTACCTCCAAATGATATTTTATGATCATTCACATCAAATGTCCCCAGTCTAAAACCAGCATTGTAATTATCACTTATTTCAGGGGATATTCCAGGATTTGCTAATACATTATCCTCTGGGCTTCCAAAGGTTTCAGAATCTACCGGTAAACGGACAGCGCGTTCAGCAGATGCAAGTAAATAAATTCTTCGGAACAACTTAAAGGAAGCGGCTAATCCATATCCTGAATCTGTGCGATTATTCTTCTCCTCTGTTTTAACAATCGTGCTTTGCCCATTTTCTACAACCCCTTGGTAACGGGTATTACCTATGGACTGTTGATACAACTTATAAAACAAATTCGTTGTCAATCTGTCTCCAAACGTTTGTGCTTCATAATTAAATGAAATCACATTTTTTGCCAAATCGTTTGAACTATTAATGCCTGTATTCCCATCCGCTATCAAAAGGTTCTTATCCTTTCTATCTACGGTATAAAAAACATGATTTACCGACAATCTGTGTCCAGAAACTACATCATAACTTAAATTCGATCGGATGTTGGTAACCTGTCTGTCAATATCAGTCATCGAAGGCCTACCTTGTTGTGCTCCCTCTGATTTTCGGATAGGATCACCATTTAAATCCAAACGAATCTGACCATCCCAATTATATGACCATGGCACAGTATCCAAAATACTTGTATTTCTAAAACTATGGACAGCATTTAATGAAAGGCTCAGACCATTCGTTAATAAGTCTTTTTTAGTATAGGTTAAGCTTAATACATTTGCCTGCGCGTCGGAGGTTCTTCCCATATAGGGAGTCCCCATGGTCTGACCATGCTGAATCTCATTATGTGCATCGGAAATATTATAGCCTAGGAAGAATGAATCAGCCCATTTTACACCCGTGAATCCAAATTCAAATCTCCCAGAAAGAGCTTTATAACCATCAAAAAACCTTTTCGTTCTATAATTACGAGTAACCACTCCGTTCGGTTCAATATATTTCGCAAACTTTCCCCAAATCTCATAGTCGTTATCTGTATTCAAATAGTTCCCTGATATTCTTGTGGTAAAACCGGTCTTTGGGTGTCTATATAACAGACTCAAATCAGATTGTGTTGTGTTGAAAGAACCATAAGATATTGATGCCGATAGATTATTGGTGGCAGTACCTTGTTTAAGAACAATATTGATCGCTCCACCTAATAAATCGCCTGTAAGATGCGATGGGAGCACGCCTTTATAAACTTCTATACGCTCAATCATCGAAGGAGGTATATTATTCAGATTGAATGATGAACCATATAAAGAAATTTCAATTCCATCAATAAATATACCTACAGATCTTCCGGTCATTCCATTCAAGTTATATTGCACTTCTGAACCTAATCCCCCGCTCTGTCTAACCCGAACTCCAACCGTACGATCTAATAATTCATTGGTTTGAATGTTTCTGGTAGAAGCTTCCTTCGTCTCAATTACATTAACTGCAAAACCCTTCGTTTCTATCTCTCTTTTTACGGTTTTGCCCTCTACGGTAACTTCATCCAGACTAATATCTCCTCTCGGATCAATATGAATATCCAGGTCATAGCTAGACTTATTAACCTCAACTGGCAATCTCTTAGATTTAATTTCAATGGAAGTCACTAATATAGTCTGCTTTCCATAGGGAACTTCTTCCAGCTTATACAAACCGTTCTCATCAGAAACTGACACAATCCTGGTTCCTTCTATCCGAACTGTTGCTTTTGATACCGGAGTACCATCCGTCATATGAACCTTACCTGAAATAGTTGCTTGTTGCCCAAACAGAACTGTACAGAGTAATAATAATAGATTGGTAAGGTAAAAATGTTTCATTATTATAGATTAATATACTAACTTCGAAGTTCTTTAGAACAAGTCTAAATAAACTTGCTGCAAATGTAGAATTATTCTAAATAGCAAAATGACGCAATCAGAAAAAAAAGATACACATTCGGAAAATTCAGCCATCAAAAGAAATACCTTATCTGCCAATATGTTGGAGTTAGGCACATTGATGTACTTTACGGTATTACAAGGTCGTCATAGATTTAGTTTTACTTCACCCGTTGAGGGGTATTTAAACCTGTTGTTATTGGATGATTCAACGACTTGTAGTATTCAAATCCAAGCTGAGACATATTTGCTTCAATCGAGTGAGAATATCTTAATTCATATGGATAAAGGGGCACATTTCGATTTAAAAAGTATCGGAAAAGAGAACCGTGTTCTATTAATGCTCATCCCTAGTGATAAGCTAATTGCTTTCCACGACAAGTATATTGCCGATAAAGAACGCTTTAAGCACGGCCTTTTAACAAAAGCCGATTCCAGAATTACCCTCACACTAAAACAAATCTTCGAATTATACGAAACGGATTCCTATCTTAACCAGCTCAAAATCCAATCCTTACTACTAGAGCTTATTATTCATCAGGTAGAAAGTTTATATGTTGAGAATGAGCATAAGGAAATTATTGCTAATAAAAATCATTATGAAAAGATTCAGATGGTAAAGAAATTGATCGATGATGACCTATCTAAAAATCATACAATTTCTGAACTAGCAAAAGCCGTAGGAACCAATGAACAATATCTGAAAAAGCATTTCAAACAATATTTTGGCAAGACCGTCATGAATTACATCACCGAAAAGAAGATGGAGCACGCCAAGAAGCTAATTCTAATGGGAAAATACAGAGTTTCTGATGTTGCTCAAATGACCGGTTATAAACACTCAACACATTTTACAACTGCTTTCAAAAAATACTTCGGTATTATCCCCAATTCTCTTCGTTATACTTTCTTAGTAGCACATGAAGGTGTGATGGCCATACCTGAAATTTTAAACTCCATAAATATTTTTTAACTCTTCCCTTCAAGAACAAAAAGATATTTGTCAATTTTTGGAACCTTGATAGGTTATGCTGCAGGAATATTAGAATCTTTTACAGACTCGTCTGCTTCGATAATAGTCTGAGCGAATTTATTATTCTGAATTCAGTACCATGTTAAGTTTGCAGACAATCTACCATTAAAGAAATCATTCTTAATTCCGGCTTCATACTGATCAATTAATGAGAATCCGACATAAGAATTAACAATCCGAAATTTCTGATAATAAAAAAGGTGCCCTATAGAGTGCCCCCAAAAAGTTAGACACTTTCTGGGGACCTTGCATTAAGACACCTTCTGTTCAATATGTTTAAGGGAATCCCCTCAATTTACTAATCAAATTTCC
>JBEBRZ010000068.1:0-20471 GCA_040394615.1 Sphingobacterium mizutaii | reverse complement strand
CATCTGAACAACTTAGTACCCGCCATTTATTAGGTATCAAGGATTTAAATAGCAATGATATCCAGTTGATCCTGGATACAGCTGCAAATTTCAAAGAAGTGTTAAACCGTCCTATCAAAAAGGTTCCTTCATTGAGAGACATAACCATTGCCAATGTATTCTTTGAAAACTCAACACGAACAAGACTTTCATTCGAATTAGCCGAAAAGCGGCTTTCAGCAGATATTGTGAACTTTGCTGCTTCCTCCTCTTCAGTAAGTAAAGGAGAGACGCTGATCGATACAGTTAACAATATTCTAGCGATGAAGGTGGATATGATTGTGATGCGACATCCCTATGCAGGAGCCGGAGTTTTCTTGAGCAAGCATGTGAATGCGCAAATAGTAAACGCAGGTGATGGGGCACATGAACACCCAACACAGGCTTTGTTAGATTCCTTTTCCATTCGCGAGCGTCTTGGAGAAGTAGCCGGAAAGAAAATTGCAATTATCGGCGATATCTTACATTCCCGAGTTGCACTTTCTAATATCCTATGTTTGCAGGAACAAGGTGCCGAAGTGATGGTGTGCGGACCTACTACATTAATTCCTAAATATATTTCATCCCTGGGAGTTAAAGTAGAACATGATCTGATGAAAGCCTTAAACTGGTGTGATGTAGCCAATATGCTGAGGATTCAATTAGAACGTCAAGATATAGCTTATTTCCCTTCCCTTCGCGAGTATTCCATGTTATACGGTTTGAATAAACAAATCCTGGACTCGTTGGATAAAGAAATTGTTATTATGCACCCCGGACCCATTAATAGAGGGGTAGAAATAACCTCCGACGTTGCCGATAGCAGTCATTCTATCATTCTGGACCAAGTAGAAAATGGTGTTGCCGTTAGGATGGCAGTGCTGTATTTGCTGGCAGGGAAAAGATAGAAATAGTATTTAGTATCAAGTATATAGTAGTTAGACTTTTGAAAAGTCCTTTAAATACTAAAGAATTATACAGGGTTTGAAAATTGATCATTTTCAAGCGTTTCTTTTTTTTATATCAATATATTTCTAAGGCTATTTTTATCTAAATACTAAATACTCCCTACTAAATACTAAGTTTTTGTTAAAAATAGTTAAAACCACAGGGTTATCCACAGTTGTTAACAACTTTTGAGGAAAACATTGAACTTATCCATTAATTTCGTAGGTTGAAGGAGTTGTATCATTTTGTCATCCTTGGTGCAATTTTCGGGAAGATACAAAAGCATTCATTTAAAGGAGTATTCAATCATATGTATAAAAAAATTTACCAGTTAGGTGTGGCGATGAGTTTATTGAGTACACCATTATTGGCACAACATTCGGCTTGGCAGGAGGTAAATAAAGCCTACAAAGACGGGTTGGAATTGTATGAACGTGGGAAATTCAGTTCAGCTGCAAAGCAATTTGATAAGTTTGAAGATATCAGGACGAAATCCACATTACAATTGGATGAAACACAAGAACTAAGTTTATTAAAAGAAAATGTAAGATATTATCAAGCAGTTTGTGCTTTGGAACTAGGGGAGTCAGATGCTGAAGATCGTTTCTTAAAATACATCAGAGATTTTCCGGCAAGTTCTAATTCAAAAGCGGCTTATTTTCAGATTGGTAAGTCATACTATGCACAAAAGGATTATGCAAAAGCTATAGAATGGTTTGAGAAGATAGATAGCAAAAATTTAGCTGGAGCTGAAAATACAGAATACCGTTTTAAATTAGCTTATTCTAAATTTATTACCGGTGATTATGAAGCATCAAGACCTGTATTTAATGAGCTGAAAGATCAAAGTGGTCAATATCAGGAAGCATCGATTTATTATTCTGCTTACCTAAGCTATTTAAATCAGGAATATAAAACAGCATTAAATGAGTTTGAACGCCTTGAAGGGTCAAAAACTTATGAAAATAGCTACCCATATTACATCACAGCTTTGTACTTTTTAGATAAGCGTTATGATGATGTTTTATCGTATGCTCTTCCGAAGTTAGCATCTACAAAGCAGGAAAGTGAAACAGAAATGTTCCGTATCGTTGCGGCAACCTATTTCATTAAAGGAGATCTTGCAAAATCCAAGGAATATTATGATAAATTCCAGGCTCAGGATCAAGGAAAAACTCAAAACAATCAGGATAGCTATCAGATCGGTTATATCAACTACAAGTTAGGTGAATATGAAAAAGCAATCGCTGAATTAGAGAAATTGGAAGAGCCTGATGCGTACTTCCAAAGTGCCATGATTACTTTAGGAGATTCATTTCTGAAGACTGGTAACAAACAGAGTGCGAGAAATGCTTTCTTTAGAGCTTCAAAATTAGATTTTGATCCTCAATTAAAAGAAGAAGGTTTATTTAACTATGCGAAATTATCCTACGACCTTGAATTCCATCAAGTAGCTTTGGATGCTATTCAGGAATATATTCAGACTTATCCAAGGTCTAAACGTCAGGAAGACGCAAAGACATTATTAGCCGAGGTTTTGCTAAGTACTAAAAATTATCGTGCCGCGGTGGATGTGTTGGAAGATTTACCGACAAGGGGTAAAGAAGCAAATGCTGCTTATCAAAAGGTAACTTACTACCGAGGTTTAGAATATTATAATGAACGTGCTTTTGAAAATGGTATTTCTATGTTCATGCGTTCAGAGGCTAATCGCTATGATGAAGAGATTTATGCTTTGGCAACCTATTGGAAAGCTGAAGCAATGTATGAAGTCCGTAAGTATAAAGAATCAGTAGCGGCTTTCAATAAATTCCTTCAATTACCGGCTGCCCGTAAAACAGAAGTTTATAATTATGCAAACTATGCTTTAGCATACGCTGCATTTAGAGCTGATAATTATAGTACATCTGCCAACTACTTTGAACGTTTCCTTTCGGGAGGTGGTAAAGACGGTATTGATTTGAATACAAGAAATGATGCAATCGCACGTGCGGCTGACTCTTATCTGGCTATCAAAAACTATAGTAAAGCATCAAATTATTATGATAGATTAATTTCATCAGGTGCACAGAGTCAAGATTATGCCTTATTCCAAAAAGGTATTTTATTAGGTCTTCAAGGGGATAATAATGGAAAGATCGCTACTTTGAATTCTGTAATATCGAAATATCCTAAATCGAATTATGCAGATGATGTGGCATTTGAGATTCCGTATACTTATTTCTTAATGGGGAATCATGATGAGGCTATTAGTGGTCTACAGAAAATGGTTGAACAGTATCCTAGAAGTTCTTATGTTCCGAGAGCACTAACCACTATCGGATTGGTTCAATATAATAAAGATGAAAATGATGCAGCATTAGCTACATTCCAGCGTGTCGTTGACCAATATCCTACTACAGATGAGGCAAAACAAGCGTTGGCATCTATTGAAAACATTTACCTAGATCGTGGTGATGCATCAGGTTATATTCGTTACGCAACGGGAACAAATATTGGAGATCTAAGTACAGCGCAGCAAGATGCACATACCTTCTCTATTGCACGGACCTTATTTGATCGCGGAAATTGGCAAGCAACTGTTGAAGCTGTGAATGCTTATTTTGATAAATTCCCTAAACCAATTCAAGAAAAACATGCTCGTTTCTTACGTGCAGAAAGTAATGCGAATTTAGGTAATGATCAGGAAGCAATGCATGATTTCAATATCATCATGAATGATTGGACATCAGCTTACACCGAGCGCACATTGATTTCGGTTTCTAAATTGCATCTGAGAAATAAAGCTTACAATGAAGCAGTTCAGGTATTGAAAAAATTAGAGCTTACCTCTGAATATAAAGAAAATTATGGCTGGGCGGTGAACAACTTATTGGAAAGTTACTTCAATATGGGAGATTATGCTGAAACCCTGACTTATGCAAATATTATCAAGAAATATGAGAAATCTTCGGAAGAAGAGATTGCTAAAGCACACTTATATGCTGCAAAAGCATTATTAGCAACTCATAAAGGTGATGATGCGATGAAGGAATTGAACTTAGCGGCGTTGAAGTCTAAGACTGAAACAGGAGCCGAAGCAAGGTATAATGTCGCTGAGCAACAATTGAAAAATAAAAATTACGATGGTGCCATTAAATCGGCATTTGATATCTCTGATTCTTTCTCATCATACGACTACTGGGTAGCAAAAGGATTTATCTTGATGGCCAAAGCTTATGAAGGTAAAGGTGATAAATTCCAGGCTAAAACAACCTTAGAGAGTGTGATCGATAATTACGAAAACACCGAAGACGGCGTATTAAATGAAGCGAAAGAATTATTAGAAAAAATTAAATAAGAATAGGAAAAGATGAAGTTGAACACTGTTTTTAAACAATCTGCAATATTAACTTTATTGTTAGGGATGGGGATAGGAGCTTACGCTCAACGAAGAGATACAATCGACCGTCCTGTAACATTGGATTCATTTGATATCGTTCGTGATTATAGACCTATTCTTGCTGACGCAGTAAAAATCCGTCGTAGCCCGGATATGTCCAATAAAAGAGAGTACATGCCTAAGTTAAATTATGGCAACGTGCCGGATAAGAAATTGGATATCAATACAGGATTAAGTGAACTGAAAATAATGGAGACTCCGTTCTCCAAAATATTGGACCAACGTAGTAATTACGTGAAGTTTGGAGCTGGTAACTTTAATACCATTCTGGGAGAAGCTTACTTTGCAGTTGAGGATTATGAAGATATTCGTTTTGGTGGTTTTGCGAAACACTTAAGCCAAAAGGGTACTTTAGAAGATCAGAAATTCTCTAAGCAGGAAATCGGCATCTTTGGACGCCGTATCTTTCCATTATTTACAATGGATGGTGTAATAGGATATAATGGATTCGGAACCCGATTCTATGGAAATCCAATGGGTACAAATCCAGAAGGAGGTATCGTTTCATTAAACCCAACACGCGAGGCTCAGCGTTTTAACGATATTTATTTTACAGGAGAATTAACTAGTAACTTTGATCCCGAGAACGAAGATGCATTGAGTTATTCGGTAAAGGCTGATGCTTATACCTACGGGGATAAATTTGATGCCAAGGAAAATTCAATTGCATTATCAGGATATTTGAATAAGCGATATCGTGCATTCAACGCAGGTGCTAATATCTCGATGGACTACAATACGATACAAGGAACTGCTAATGGCAAGCTGAACAATTCAATAGCTAACATTAATCCATATATCCGCTTTAAAGGTGATAATTATAATATCACTTTAGGAGCTAATATCGTTTCTGAATTTGGAGATAGCTCAAGATTTAATGTATTCCCTGAGGCAGAAATAGATTTTGCTTTGGTTCCGGAATACTTCTATATTTTCGGAGGGGTAAAAGGTGGTGTTGAAAAAGGATCTTACCGTGATTTTACACGTTTGAATCCATATCTCGGACCTAACTTTAATATTCAAAATACGATCGATCGTATGAATATTTATGGTGGTATTAAAGGAAATGCAGGAGCTACCTTTGGCTATAAAGTAAAGGCTTTCTATAGAAAAGTGGAAGGATTGGCGATGTTTGTTAATAATGAGGCAACTCCTTTCCAATTTGATTTGGTATATGACGGGAATGGAGACGATGCCGTTAAGCATGTTGGACTTGAAGGAGAGATTAATATCAGGCTTTCTGCTTTAGTAAATGTGGGAGGACGTCTGAATATTGACCAATATACATTGGTTAATCAGGAAGAAGCTTGGCATTTACCAAAAATGCGCTTAGCTGCGAATGCTAGATTCAATATCTCTGAGAAATTATTTATTGATGCCGAAGCTTTATTCCATGGTAATACCTATGCTCAGGAATATACTTATACTAATGGTATTCCGGATGGCAATGGATATAAAAAGGAAACTATTGCTTCGTTCTTAGATTTAAGCGCAGGAGCAGAATATAAAGCGACGAAATATTTAGGTGTATTTGTAAAAGCAAATAACATGCTGAATACAGAATACCAACGTTATTTATATTATCCTAAATTAGGCTTTAATATTTTAGGTGGTTTAAATTTTTCGTTTTAATCTAACAAACTTTAACTTTGCACCATTAGATAATTAAATGGATTTAGGACGGTATATTCATCAGTTATTAAAACACAGGAATGATGTGTATGTGAAGGGTTTGGGTGTATTCAAACGTATTCACACATCTTCTGTATATGATGATCGAAAAGGGGTGTATCTGCCTCCAGTAACTTATTTGGAGTTTGATGGTAAATCAACTGAGGGTGTAGATTTTGTAGATTTTATCCAACAGTCTACTCAGACCTCCAGACAAGAAGCGGATGCTCAGGTGCAAGAAGCAGTTCTTAATTTATTAGAGTCTATAAAGGAAAACGGTTCAGTCACGTTGAATCATCTTGGACAACTGATAAAGCATGGGTCATCATTAGTGTTTAAAGCCGAAGATTTAAGTGGTTTTCAATTGCAGCCCATTGAGGCAGGAACAGGGGTAATTCAAGAGGAAATTCCTGTTGAAGAACATGTTCTGGAGACTAAAGATGATCCTATTGAAGAGGATATAGTTCCTGAAGATGAGCAGCAAGAAATTCAGACTGTGACAGAGGAAGTTGTTCCTCAGGAATTATATGAGGACCCTAAATCTGGAAAATCCAATTGGTATATTTGGGCAGCATTGATTGCAATTATTGTTATTGGTGGGTTATTTTACATCAATCAAAACAAGAACCTTGCACCCGTCCAATCTGTGAAGGATTCAGATGAACTGGTTCATGAGGATACGATTAGTGATGCTCTACAACCACAGGATACAACAGCAAGTCTTGGAACGCCTATTGTTGATAGCACGGCTGTACCTGAGAAGAAGATTTATAATCCATTAATTCCGGAGAATCACACTTATCAGATCGTAATAGGAACGCATAATACACTCGCTCAGGCTTATGAACAGGCAGAAGCTTTTAATAAGTCCGGTATTGAATCTGTTCGGGTTATTCCTAGCAATTTAGCACATAATAAGAAAAAAGTTATTTGGGATTCCTACGAAACAAAGGCTGAAGCAGACTCAGCACTTAAATATGTAAGAAAACATTATGTTTCAGATGCATGGCATCAAAAAATAAAATAGTAAATAATCAAACTGCATAAAAATACGTTTATAAACTATGTCTTTAGTACAAACTCCCGCAATTCTTGATACATTGAATCAAGTACAACAACAATCGGTAGCATTAGCACCGCAGGAAAATCTTAACCTACTTGAGCTTCTGATGAAAGGTGGTTGGATTATGATTCCTATTCTATTATTATTTTTCTTAGGATTGGTAATCTTTTTCGAACGTTACATCACCATTCGTAAAGCGAGCAGATCTGAGGGTGGGCTTCTTGCACAGGTGAAAAGTAATGTATTATCAGGGAAACTTGATTCTGCTATCGCGGCATGTCGCGCTAATAATTCAGCACTATCAAGAATGCTTCAAAAGGGTTTGACCCGTGTTGGTCGTCCTATTAAAGACATTGAAGGCGCTATTGAGAATCAAGGTAAACTGGAGGTTTCACGCCTTGAGAAAAACATTAATATTTTAGGTATTATAGCGGGTATTGCACCGATGTTAGGTTTCGTAGGAACGATTTTCGGGGTTATTCAAATCTTCCGTGAAGTTGAGATGGCAGGAGGTATCGATATTGGTTCCGTATCTGGAGGACTTTATGTTAAAATGATTACTTCAGCCTCTGGGCTTACTATCGGTATCTTAGCTTATATTGGATACCATATCTTGAATATGATGGTAGAGCGTTTAATTTTACGCATTGAAACCGATGCTATTGAATTTATCGATTTATTAGACGAGCCAAGCGTGTAAGTTGCTTCTCTGATTTGTAAAAGAACTTAACATGAATTTACGTAATAAAAGAAATAAACCCGCTGCAGAAGTACATACAGCCGCACTGAATGATATCATGTTCTTCCTGATGTTATTCTTTCTGCTGGCTTCAGCAGTATCTAATCCGCAAGTTGTAAAATTGCTTTTACCTAAGTCAAGTGCCGGAGAACAGTCGGTTGCAAAAAAGACCATGACGATTTCTATCACCAGTGATTTAGTATACCATGTGGATAAACAAGCCGTTCCTTTAGAGACTTTGGAATCTTACATTCAATCGAATATGGCTACCGGAGAGGAATTGACTATTATGTTATATGCTGATAGTACAGTGCCAATCCAGAATGTTATTTCGGTGATGGATGTAGCTAATAGATTAAAAGTGAAGTTGGTACTAGCTACTGAGCCTAAAAAAGATTAATAAAATTAGTATTAAACGATTTGGGAATTTGATGGTCGAAATAGAAGAGAAGCAAGGAAATGTATTATAATCAATATCAAGAAGAAAACAATTTACCTAAGGCATTAGGGATTTCAGCACTCGTTATGACTGGATTAGCAGTCATAGGTTTCTTTATTGTATTTGGTCAGAATCTTCCGGAATATGGAATGGGAGGGATCATTGTAAATTATGGTACTTCACCTGAAGGTATGGGAGAAGATTACATGAGCGTGGATGAGCCATCCATGGATGAAAATGCCAATAATGTAAGACCGGATAAAATAGATCCTAATTCTACACCTATTCCTACACCATCTCAGCAAGTTGCTGACAAAGCTGTAGCTACTCAGGATGTTGAGGATGCTCCGGTAGTAGCCAAAGCAGAGAAACCTGTTAAAGCGAATGCAGAGCAATCTACAGTAGAGAAAAAGGATGCAACTCCTGCAGTAAATCCAAACGCACTTTATAAAGGGAAAAAGAATAATGCCCAAGGTACAGGAGATGGAACAGGATCCACTCCGGGCAACCAGGGATCTAATCTTGGAGATCCATTAGCTAGTAACTATGGAGAAGGTGGATCTGGTTTCGGAGATGCTATGTTATCTCTAGAAAATAGAAGATTTACAGTACCTCCAAAAATTGAAGACAATGGTCAACAAACGGGTATTGTTAAAATAGAGTTTACGGTAGATAAGCAAGGTAATATCGTGCGTGCTAGACAAGCGAAAGGTACTACAATCGCTGATTACAGACTTATTGAGAAATGTATCCGTGCGGTTGAACAAGCGCGCTTGAATGCACTTCCGAATGCGCCTCAGTCCCAAACTGGGCTTATAACCTTTAGATTCAGAGTAAGATAATTCTTTAATATGAAAACATTTGCAGAGGTAATCGAGTACTTGTATGCTCGATTGCCTATGTTTACACGTGATGGCGCTAGTGCTATTAATCCTGCTGTGGATAAGACACTCTTATTTTGTCAGGCATTAGGTAATCCGCAGGATAAATTCAAATCAGTACATATTGCAGGAACCAATGGCAAGGGGTCAACTTCCCACATGTTGGCTTCTGTATTAGCTTCATCCGGACTTAAAACAGGACTCTATACCTCACCTCATCTGGTAGATTTTAGAGAAAGAATCCGAATTAACGGGGCAATGATCCCAGAACAGGTAGTGGTAGATTTTATTAATGAAAACCTGGGCTTAATTGAGGAAATTCAACCTTCATTTTTTGAAGTAACTGTTGCTTTGGCGTTTGATTATTTTGCAAAGGAGAAAGTTGATATCGCTGTTATCGAAGTTGGATTGGGGGGGAGACTGGACAGTACGAATATTATCCATCCGGAATTATGTATCATTACCAATATTGGAATGGATCACATGGATATCCTTGGAAATACCTTAGCCGAGATAGCTGCTGAAAAGGCAGGGATTATTAAAGCAAATGTTCCTGTTGTAATCTCTGAAAGACAAGAGGAGATAGAACATGTTTTTATAGAGAAGGCATCTGAGAGTCATAGTGAAATTATTTTCGCAGAAGACAGGTATCAGCTTAATCAGGTTGAAAGAAAGCAAACAGGACTGCATGTTTCAGTTCAAAATCTAGATACGCGTGTTAATCATATATGGCATCTTGATCTTTCAGGATCTTATCAAAAAAAGAATATTCTTGGGGTATTGACTGCAATAGATCAATTGCGATTTCAGGGTTATCAAATCAATGATGATCAGGTTAGTTATGCTTTGAGCAATGTTCAAGATTCAACAGGTTTAAGAGGAAGATGGGAAACACTGTCTGTTAGTCCATGGATAATCTGTGATACAGGTCATAATGAAGATGGAATAAAAGAAGTAATACAGAATTTAAGTACACTGAACTTTAGTAAGCTTCATTTTATTATAGGCGCCATGAAAGATAAAGATCTTTCACATATACTGCCACAACTGCCTAAGCAAGCTATTTACTATTTTACATCACCTAACATGCCCAGAGCAATGAAAGCGGGTGATTTAGCGGGATTAGGCCATAGCTTTGGTCTTGAAGGTGAAGCCCATAATTCAGTTGAGGATGCCTATAAAAGTGCGTTGACATCCTATGAAGATGGTGAATTAATCTTCATTGGCGGGAGCACATTTGTTGTAGCAGAAATATTGACTAATCATTTTTAGTCAATTCACCTCGAATACTCTGCTGTGCCCAATATGCAACGTCTTCTTGATTTTTTAATTCACCCTGAAGATACATTAGCTTGGTTACAGCTGTTTCAAAAGTCATGTCATACCCATTGAGCACTCCAATGGATTTTAAGCCCTGAGAGGTTTCGTAACGGCCCAATTCAACAGATCCTACTTTGCATTGTGAAATATCCAGAATGTTTTTGCCGGATTTAATGGCATTTGCCAATAAATCTAAAAACCAAGAATCAGTCATGGTATTTCCACTACCAAAAGTTTCCATAACAATTCCTCTTACATTAGAATTCAATACAGCCTCGATGGTTTCTGTGCTGATTCCCGGAAAAAGTTTTAATACGCCAACTTGCGTGTCTATATTATAGTGGGTGATAAATTCGAGGTTCTCATTATTTTGGAGAACTTCTTCATTATAACGAATATGTATCCCTGCTTCAGCGAGTACAGGATAGTTAGGGGATCGAAATGCTTCAAACTTATCGGAATTGTATTTAAAAGAACGATTACCTCTGAAGAGCTTATTATCAAATAGTATACATACCTCTTGAATAATTGATCTACCATCTTTTTTTGCTGAGGCAATTTCTAAGGCTGTCATTAAGTTTTCTCTTGCATCTGTTCTGATTTCACCGATTGGTAGTTGAGAACCGGAGAAGATAACAGGTTTTTGCAATCCTTCTAGAAGGAAGCTAAGCATGGAAGCTGAAAAAGCCATCGTATCGGAACCATGTAGGATAACAAAACCATCAAAAAGATCATAATTATCTTTAATAATTTTGGCCATTTCAGCCCAAATACTTGGTCTCATATTGGATGAGTCAATTATCGGGTCAAATGAATGGACGGTCAATTTGTAGTTCAAGCGACTTAGATCAGGCAGGTTTTTTTCTATTAACTTAAAATCAAAGGGAATAAAAGTTCCGCTTTCCGGATCTTTGACCATTCCTATTGTACCGCCTGTATAAATGATAAATATATTGTACATCCTTAGATCTTGAATATTTGTTTCGAATTATTGGTTGTTATCTCAGCCACTTTTTCTAAGCTGATTTCATGAAGGTCAGCTACCTTTTGCGCAACATAAAGTAGATAACTGCTTTCGTTTTCTTTACCGCGAAAAGGAACGGGTGCTAAATAAGGAGCATCTGTTTCCAAAACAATATGTTTTAATTCAATCTCCTTTACCACTAAATCAAGGCCTGCTTTTTTAAAAGTAACCACGCCTCCGATTCCAAGCTTAAACCCTAAATTGATAGCACGGTGGGCTTGCGATAAGTTGCCCGTGAAGCAATGGAATATACCAAACAAACGTTCGTCTGCGAGGTCTTCAAGGACTTCAAACACCTCGTCAAATGCTTCGCGACAATGAATAGAAATAGGAAGTCCCAATTCTTTAGCCCATTGAATTTGCTTTCTGAAGGCGTCCTGTTGAAATGCTAATGTTGACTTATCCCAATACAAATCTATACCGATTTCTCCTATTGCATAAATCTTTGACGTTGGAATTCTGGCATATATTTGATCAAGATTTTGTTGGTAATTATCCTTAACATCACAAGGATGAAGACCTAACATCGGAAAGCAGTTTTCAGGATAAGCTTCTACGGTTTTAAAAACTTTCTCAATCGAATCCAGATCAACATTAGGAAGAAATAATCTGCTAATACCATTATTGATACAACGGTTCATTTGTTCCTCCAGGACAGCTGTTCCGGCATGGTAATAAATATGCGTATGCGTATCGGTTAATGTCTGATTTTCTAGATCAATTTGCTCTGTCATGGAGCCAAAGTTAACATATTGTTAGGTAATCTAATTCTACTGAATAAAAAAACGCAGTTCTCTTAAAGAAAACTGCGTTTTTTTAAAAATATTTTAAATTATTTCCTCATTAATTAGCGGGAGCTACAACCGGAGCACCTGTTGGTGGCACAACCTGAGGAGTATCTCCTTTAGGACCGGCAATAATATCTTTAATTTCTACATCAAAAACTAAAGGTGCATAAGGAGGAATATCATTTTGTTGCTGACGTTCACCATAACCTAAAGCTGAAGGTATAATTAAAGTTGCTTTTGATCCTTTTTTCAATAATTGAAGACCTTCAGTCCAACCAGCAATAACCGGCGTATGTCCAAGACGGATACGTAACGGTTCATATTGTTTCATAGGATGAACTTTGTCATTTTTCTTAGCAACATCTAAGATACTTGTATCAAAAACTTTATCATTGGTCAATTTACCTGTGTAGTTAAGAACTACCGTATCACCTACTGCGGCATTTGCACCAGTACCTTCTTCTTGAATTACATATTGTAAACCAGTTTCAGTTTTCTTAGGCTGCAATTTATTTTTCTCTACGTATTTAGCAATTTTATTTTCTTCGGATTTCTTTAAACCTTCCATTTCAGCCAAGTAATATTTGTTTACTTGATCAAATAAAGCTGAATCTGTTAAGTTACCTTTCTTAAAGTGTTTTCTAACCTTAATCGTAAATATGATATATTTATCTGCGATTTCTGGTTTAGGTTGTTGTGTTCTTGCAGCCATCGTATCTAAGTTCAGTTTGAACGTAGCACTATCGCCTTCACCTAACATTTTTAAGATACTGTTATTATCACCCGGGTATCCGCCTTGAACTAATGAGTCAGGGATAATCGGCGCAATTTGAGGTAAGCCTAAATCGTATGTGTTTGCAAGCTCAGGAACTGTATCGCGATCTGATTTAACAATGATGTCCATCGCAAGAACATCACCACCAACAGCTTTTTCAGCACCATTATCCTTGTGGAATTTATACTCAAGACCACCCTCTCCTTTTTTGAAACCTTGGCATGAGGCAAGCATTAGACCTGCTGCTGCTGTTAATACTAAAATTGATTTTTTCATTTTTCTATTTATAACGCTTATATTCTTATTTTAAATAATTCTTATATTCCGGTAGGATAGATTTGAATCTGTTTACTACAGTTTGTAATTCTTCATTTGAGTTACCTCCTGCAGCATTCAAATGTCCACCTCCATTAAAGTATTTTCTGCAAATCTCATTACAAGGAATTTCCCCAATGGAACGCAAAGATAATTTAATTAATTCAGTTCTGTCAATAAATAGACCTGCAAGTCTAATTCCTTTTATTGATAGAGCGTAGTTGACTAATCCTTCAGTATCTCCCGTAGATACATTGAACTTAGCAAGATCTTCTTTGGTTAATGAAAATAATGCGGTATTATATTCAGGAATGACTTCCAGACAATTCAGCAGACAATAGCCTAAAAACTTTAAACGGTTTTCGGTAGCACTATTGTATATGTTTTCATGAATTTCCCAGTTTTTGGCTCCTGCATCAATTAGATTGGCGATAATATGGTGTACAGCTGATGTCGTAGATCTAAAACGAAAAGAGCCGGTATCAGTCATAATTCCTGCATACAGACAAGAAGCAATTTTGGAATCTATAGATTCTTTGTCCTGATAAACATCTGCAATAAAAGTATAAATAAGTTGTGCGGTAGCTGCAGCACTGGAGTCCCAATATTCTACGGTAGCAAAGTCTTCTGGATCCAAGTGATGATCTATCATCCATTTTTGTCCTTTGGCTTCACGAATGACAGGTTCAAGGATGTTGGTCCTCGATAAAGCACTATAGTCTAAACAAAAGATAATTTCTGCTTTATCAAATAATTGTTGGGCAAATTCTTTTTGATTAGGATAGTAAATTAGTTCTTCAAAACCCGGCATCCAATCCAAAAATGTGGGAAAATCCGAAGATAATATGACATTCACATCATGACCCTTTCCTTTGAGCCAGTGATATAAACCAAGGGAAGAGCCCAGTGCATCTCCATCCGGCTTATGATGAGTAGTGATAATTATCTTTTTAGGTATGGAAAGTTCTTGTAAATGTTCTTCTCCTTGTAGCATACTTTTTTCGTGAATGCAAACCTAATGAAAAAAAGTTTGCTAATAAAAAATAATTAAGAGATTAAGTAAAACTTTTATTAATTTTTTTATTGATTGAAATTATTGAAAATTAATCTGTTAATGAGGAAAAGCATATATTTTGAAATCACGTTTAGTGGTCAATAAATAATTTCCGGAATTGTAGTTGATTTTGCCATAATAAAAGAGAGGTAAACCCTCTACAGGAAATCCATCTGCGAGTGATCCATTTTCTGAAAATAGATAGACTAAATTCTCTTTGTCAGCAATTCCCATCTGCTTCATACTACTTGAAATTGGGAAGAATAATGGTGCCGCATCTATTTCTTGTGTAAAAGTATAATCGAATAACTGTCGTGGAGAATCTCCGAGTTCATAAACCTGTAGATAAGATCCGTCAATCACAATTAATTCAGGCGATGTTCCACCGTTGATATTTTCAAAATATGCTGAATAGCCCTTCTTCCATTCGGTTTCTAATACCACTTTACTGCTACCATCTGCTTTTATCTGATAAACTTTTCCTTCATTATCAGTACAATAATAAATTTGTTCATTATCCTTGTTTTGAACTCCTAGCTGACTAACAAAAGTAACATCTCCCGGAAGGTCGATTTCCCTGGATTTGTTCCCCTGCTGATCAAAGAAATAAACTCTCCCAAAGCTAGTAGAAACTACTACCTGATTGTCAATAAATAACACAGGACCGAGTATATCACCTTCAACTTCCACCTGATCCCAACCCTCTACAGGTCCTCCTTCCATATCATAAGCTAATATTTTATTTTTTGTAGGAATTAAAATCGTTTGCTGATTTATCCATTCTGCTACGGTCGGATTTGCCGTTGGTTCACCTGAAATACTTGTTGAAAAACCTTTTAGATTTTTTCCATCTGTGTCAAAACGATATAATCTTCGACGATCAGTAACTAATAATAAGCTGCGATCTGGTAATTGATTGACTCCGCCAACGATTCTTCCGGAGAATACCGTAGACCATAATTTTGTGCCGGAAGGATGAATAGCATGAACTGTGTGGTCTTGTTCCTGAACAAGAATGAATTGGGAGGTGTCAGACTGCTCAAAGACGTAAGGGCCGTTAATTAGTCGACTCCCCATAGTATAAGTCCATTCCGGGTTAACTCCTAATCTATTCTTACTCTTATAAATAGCATAAAATCTACTCAAAAAATTTCCTGCATTACCAGATAACTGCAAAGACCATGAATAAAAATCCTTGTATCCATATTCTTTCTCGTTTCGAAATTTTTTGCTGTAGTCTGAATTTAAAGTATTGTTAATGAAATTATTTGCGTTTTTTGTATTAATAAAGAAGGTCACATTGGCTTCATTTCCTTGAATCTGTTCGTAATTTTTAAAGCCTAAAGAACCAATTAATATATCCTTATTATTCCATTTCCTGATATATTCCTGAAGTGTTGATTGATGATTTGCTAAGACAATAAGATCATCGATCCGGGTAAAATAAGGTCTTGTAAATGCTTTTAAACCTTCGCCAAAAAATCGGTAAGGAATATTTGCATATCGAAAGCGATAAACTCCGTCTCCCGCATTTTCGGCAATATTTGTTAGAATCTTATCGAATTTACTAGTATCTTGAATACTTATAAATCCCAGATAGTCGGAATTACTTTGTTCAGCCACTGCGAAATCACCGGCCAACATTCCCTGAAAATCGGCTAATAATCCTTCACGCTCTTTATTTATTTGATCAGCCTGTCCTTGCAATTGCTTATAATTATCCTGTTTAGATTGCCATAAAATTAAATCTTCAAACCATGTTTTAGAATCACTGAAGGAGTATTCTACGTACATCATCGTATTGGAAGGAAAGTAATTGTATAATCTTTGAGTAGTTTTACTTTGATTCGCAAAAAGGGTTAAATATTCTTTGTCATTATCTTTTAATTGACTTTCGCCGGCAAGCATCAGTGCATCTTGTTTAAAGTTGATGTTCCATACCGTTTCGCCTTTGAGATTAGCGAATTGTCTTAAAAAATCACCAGGTCTATTTTCTTTAAAAACAGAGATTAAAGCGGGGATATTCTGTTGGGGGATATAAATAGAAAAGGGCGTATTTCTTTTATTATGTTCATTAAAAAAAGTGACTTGATCTTCCTTAAGTTTTTCTACCTTTTTATCATTCACTTTGATTAATAGATCCTTATTAAAACTAGCAAAGAATACATTCTCTTTATAGCTGATATAGAATAAGGAATCTAAAGGTTCATCTCCTCTATACGTAGTGTCTTTTTCTAAAGTAACAAATTGGTAAATCCGAATCCCCGAAGTATCTTGTGTACTGACCTTGTACTTTTTACTTAATGTGAGAAATGTTTGATCTAAAAGAGATTGATTTAGCTTTTCTGAGCTAGGAATGCTAAAAAGAGTACTTATACCTTTCTTCTCAGGATGGAAAGACATAAATACCTCGGCTCCTCCAACGAAGGATGAAAGATTTTTGTTACGGAGTAAATTTTGCTTTAATTGTTTCAATTGATGGATAGCACGGTGACCAAGCACAGCTTCAAAAATCTCAAAGTCTTTAAAAATATTGTCTGTTGTTGCATCATTTTTAAAGGATGCAATGAGATAGGTATCTTCGGGTAGATGCCGAACCGGACCCACGTATTCTTGTTGCTCTTTGTTTAGATCCCCAAAATAGAATATTGATGCAACAACGACTGCAACAAAAAGAAGGATTGAAACAATTATTGTATTTCTCATGAACGAAAAGTATTCCTTTTGTTTGTTTTAATGTTCAATATAGACAAAATTGCAAAAATAGGAGTGCTTTTTAAGAAGTTATTTTATACATTTATAAACGAAAAATCATAAGCGATTATTTTAGCTTTTATTTATGAATAAACAAATTATCCTAATTGCCTCTTTATTTGGTTTATTAGCTGTAATTCTAGGTGCCTTTGGCGCTCATGGACTAGAAGGTAAAATTTCTGATAAACAATTGGAAACTTGGGAAACTGCTAATCAATATCATTTTTATCATACCCTTGCTTTATTATTCCTTTCCACTTTTTCAAGAGCAAAAAGCCAATCCATAAAAGTTTCGTTTATAATGTTTAGTATAGGGATATTGCTCTTCTCAGGCTCTTTATACCTTTTAAGTACCAGAAATCTTTTAGGAATTGAGAATCTTTCAATCATCGGACCTATTACTCCCTTAGGAGGTGTTTGCTTTATTGTGGGTTGGATATCATTGTTTATTGCAGCGATGAAGAATAGAGCTTAAGTAGTATTAGATAACAATCATAAGATATTAGACTATAGATTTTTTATCTTCGGAAGATATAGGGCACTTTAAGAGTGCCTTTTTTATGTATTAGATATTAATCTAATCGGTAAATTCTAATAACTAAGGACTAAATACTATTTTTGTTATATGTCTCTATTGGATTTATCATCTTCAAATCGCACTACTTATTTTGTTGAGGTCATTTTACCTTTAGCAATTGCTAAATCATATACTTACCGTGTTCCAAATGAGTTAAATGATAAGGTTGCTGTGGGAGTGAGGGTGATCGTTCAATTTGGAAAAAACAAGATATATTCGGCTATTGTGCGAAGTATATCAGAAGAAGCTCCTTTGCAATATGAGGCGAAATACATTTTGGATGTAGTGGATCATAATCCGATTGTCAATTCGACCCAATTGGAAATGTGGGAGTGGATTTCAGAATATTACATGTGTTATGTGGGTGATGTCATGCAGGCTGCTTTACCAGCGGCATTAAAGATGGCATCTGAAACTAAGATCATAGCTTCAGAGGATCCTAATCTGGATCGATCTATTGTTTCCGATAAAGGATATATGGTTTTGGAAGCTCTTGATTTAGCAGGAGAATTATCCGTCAACGATGTTATTAAGATCCTAGGTCAGAAAACGGTCTTCCCTTTATTAAGAAGTCTTTTCGAACATGGATTTATTCTAATCTCAGAAGAAATTAAGCAGCGATATAAACCGAAGACAAAGACATTTTTAAGATTAGCATCGGAGTACAATGACCCAGAGGGAAGAAGAGTATTATTAGATAGTCTGAATCGTGCTCCTAAGCAACAAGATGCGGTAATTGCCTTTATGCAATTACAGAAATCTAATAATGATATCAGCAGACAAGATGTAATGGAAGCATCAGGGGCTGGTGCCGCGGCTATTACTGCACTGATAGATAAAGCTGTATTCAACGTGGAGGAAAAAGTGGTCAGTCGGTTTGAAGGTACGGATGTGTTACTCTCCCCGGATTTTAGCTTTAGCAATGCGCAGCAAAAGGCTTTTGATGAGATAAAGGAGTCTTTCCGTATTAAAGATGTAGCCTTACTGCATGGTGTGACTGCATCTGGGAAAACGCAATTGTATATTCGATTAATTGAGCAAGTTTTAGAAATTAATAAATCAGCCTTATACCTTCTTCCTGAAATTGCCCTTACTGCTCAAATCACCGAAAGGCTTAAATTACATTTTGGTGATCAGTTAGGTGTTTATCACTCTAAATTCAATGATAATGAACGTGCTGAAGTATGGCACAAGCTTAATAAAGGAGAGTTTAAAGTCATTATTGGTGCCAGGTCTTCGGTATTTTTGCCATTTCATAATCTAGGGTTAATTATTGTCGACGAAGAGCATGAAAATTCTTATAAGCAGTATGATCCGGCACCTCGCTACCACGCGCGAGATACGGCTATATATTTAGCCCATCAGCACAAAGCTAAGGTGTTATTAGGTTCTGCGACTCCTTCTGTTGAGAGTTATTATAATGCAAAAGCCGGGAAATATGGATTAATTGAATTAACAGAACGCTTTGGTGAGTCAAAATTACCTGTGATAGAAATTGTTGATTTAGCAGAGGCCTCGCGAAAAGAAGAAATGTATTCTTATTTCAGCGCGACTTTATTGAAAGCAATTGAAGAGACTGTAGCTAGAAAAGAACAGGTCATCTTGTTTCAGAATCGACGTGGTCATACTCCCTTTTTACAATGTGGAACATGTGGATATGTAGCTAAATGTGTTAATTGTGATGTTAGCTTAACTTTTCATAAGTCTAGTAATTTAATGCATTGTCACTATTGTGGTTTTTCAGAAGAATTGGTGCAGACTTGTCCTGCATGTGGATTGCCGAATATGCAAAGTAAAGGTTTCGGAACAGAACGGGTAGAAGAGGAATTAGAAATTCAATTACCGGACTTGCGGATTGGACGTTTAGACCTTGATTCTACCAAAGGGAAGTATGGTTTTGATAGGGTAATTTCAGCATTTGATAATCAGGAATATGATGTATTAATCGGTACGCAAATGATTACTAAAGGTCTTGATTTCGGTAATGTGAGTCTGATTGGAATTATTAATGCTGATGGGATGATAAATTTCCCTGACTTTCGGGCCTATGAACGAGCCTATTCTTTATTTTCCCAAGTTGCAGGTCGTGCCGGACGTAGACAAATTGAAGGAAGAGTAATTATTCAAACAAATACACCTAATCATCGAATTTTAGATCAAGTTGTTAATCATGACTTCGAGGGCATGTTTATGTCTGAAGTAACAGAGAGGAAAAATTATCATTATCCACCTTTCTATCGTTTGATTAAGTTAGATGTGAAGCATACTGATCAAGATCTGGTACATGACGCAGCTAAAAGATTAGCTTCTTTACTAAAGCAACAGTTAGCAGAAAGGGTCTTAGGACCTGAAGCGCCATTGGTATCTAGAGTAAGGAATAATTTTATTCAAACAATTACTCTGAAAGTAGAAAGAAAAAATATATCTATTACTAAGGTTAAGGAATTAATAAAGCAAGCTTTGCTACACTTTGATTTAGATAAGAAAAATAAGGGCGTACGTGTTCAGATTGATGTGGATCCGTACTAAATTTTCTTTTCACTCTTTTATTCTTCCCATTTTCTTTGTTTCGCCAAATAATAAAAACAGTTACTGGTAAACTTGCGCAAAACAATGAAATAATAAGTTCTATTATTTGATCAATAAAAAAAGCGCCTGTCGGG
>JBEBRZ010000067.1:0-20972 GCA_040394615.1 Sphingobacterium mizutaii | reverse complement strand
CCCATACCGTACCAAGGTGATCCCCAACCCATGCTATACCAAGGAGAACCCCAGCCCCAGCCGAGAGACATTCCCCATCCAGAGTTCCAGCCAAAGCCAAAACCGGAATATCCATACCATGGATCAAACCAAGGGTCGTAATACATCATTCCAGGGGAATAGTAGTGAAACCTGTTGATTCTATTAGCGTATTCTAAATCCTCTAAACCACCCTCTAAATATTCTTCATCAGTATATTCATCAGCATAATAGTCAGATTGAGCAATAGATTGATCTTGTGCTTCATCCGTATAATAGTAGTCAGGGCTTTGATAAACCGATCGGGTGTCTTGGTTATTGTAGACATCATCACGGTATACTGTCCGGCTTGTAGTCGAACAGGAGCTTATCAGCGCAACTAACGCGATGGTAAACCCTACTAAAAATATCTTGTTGTTTTTCATGATCCTAACACAGTTAAATTCGATTTTACAGTCATTAATTATTATCTTAGACCCGATTTTATCGACAGGGTTTAATCGAACTATCAAAAATACAAATATTTTTTTGCATTGCTGTTAATCAGTGTTAAAGTACACATAAACCCATATTTTAATTAAAATACAATTTTATTTATCGAATGAGTAAAGGGATAACAAGCCGTAGCGAAGATTACTCGCAATGGTACAATGATCTGGTAATTAAAGCAGATTTAGCAGAATATTCTGCAGTAAGAGGATGTATGGTTATTAAACCATATGGTTATGCAATCTGGGAAAGAATGCAAGCTATTCTTGATAAAAGATTTAAAGAGACAGGGCATTCTAATGCCTATTTCCCCTTATTTATCCCCAAATCTTTCTTTTCTAAAGAAGCCTCTCATGTGGAGGGATTTGCTACTGAATGTGCTGTAGTAACTCATTATAGATTGAAAAATGATGGTAATGGTAATATTATTGTCGATGAAGATGCAAAATTAGAGGAGGAGTTAATTGTTCGTCCGACATCAGAAACTATTATCTGGAATACTTATCGTGGATGGGTTGAATCTTATCGGGATCTTCCAATTTTGGTAAATCAGTGGGCAAATGTTGTACGTTGGGAAATGAGGACACGCTTGTTTTTGCGAACGGCAGAATTTCTATGGCAAGAAGGCCATACAGCACATGCTACTCAAGATGAAGCAATTGCTGAGGCACAGCAAATGCTGGATGTTTATGCTGAATTTGCGGAAGGAACTTTAGCAGTACCAGTAATAAGAGGAAGAAAAACAGAAAATGAACGTTTTGCCGGAGCATTAGATACATTATGTATAGAGGCTTTAATGCAAGATGGAAAGGCTTTACAGGCAGGTACTTCTCACTTTTTAGGACAAAATTTTGCTAAGGCTTTTGATGTTAAATTCACTACAAAAGAAGGGAAATTAGATTATGTATGGGCTACTTCCTGGGGAGTTTCTACACGTTTAATGGGTGCTTTAGTGATGGCCCATTCAGATGATCAAGGTTTAGTTATTCCTCCGAAATTGGCTCCCATCCAAGTGGTAATCGTTCCTATTTATAAAACAGAAGAAGAAAAGGCAAATCTCGATGCTTATGTGAATGAATTGACAGCTGCTCTAAAACAACTTGACATCTCTGTGAAATATGACGACAGAGACACGCAGAGACCTGGATTTAAATTTGCTGAATGGGAGTTGAAAGGCGTTCCATTGCGTGTAGCTGTCGGTTCGCGCGATATGCAAAATGCTACCGTTGAATTAGCACGTCGTGATACACAAACTAAAGAAACTGTTCAACAGGCCGGTTTACCAGACCGAATCGCTGCTTTACTAAATGAAATACAAGAGAATATTTATAACAAAGCTTTAAACTTCCGTGATACACATATTACTGAAGTGAATTCTTATGATGAGTTCAAACAAGTACTCGAAGAAAAGGGCGGCTTTATTTCTGCACATTGGGATGGGACTGTAGAAACAGAAAAGCGTGTGAAAGAAGAAACGAAAGCTACAATTCGATGCATTCCTTTGGATTCAATTGAAGAAGATGGGGTTTGTATTTTCACTGGTAAACCATCTAAGCAAAGAGTATTATTTGCTAAAGCATACTAAAAAAATGAAAAACCTATTGATTTTAGGTTGTGGTTGGTTGGGTGAAGAACTTGCCCGCAAACTCATGAAAAAAGGTTGGAATTTATGGGCAACTACCACAAATGAGGAAAAATACCATCGTCTGCACAACGATGGTATTTTTACCTTTAAACATGATTTTGATAGAGATCTCTATCTTGATTTACCGGTTGATATTGCATTCGATGTAGTTCTAAATTCAATTCCTGCAACAAAAAAGAATACAGTGGCTGAAATTGAACATAGGTTCTCGCAAGTATTCCAAACACTTTGCTCTATTAATTATAAGAAACATATTTTTCTGAGTTCAGTAGGCGTATACCCTGATTTAGATGAGACATTTTATGAAACTTATAATCAGGAGGGCTTGATGTCAGAAAAGCTTAGAATCGCTGAGAAGAAAATGATCAGTCTTCCATATAGTTCAGTGTTTAGATTAGGAGGATTATTTGGGAAAAATCGAATCTTTGGAAAATATTTTCAAGACAAGATCGTGACGATAGGGGATCAACCTTCAAATTTTATTCATTTAGATGATGTGATTCAAATCCTCGAACAATCTTTTGAATTAAATCTTGAATCCGGTTATTATAATTTGGTCAGTCCTGAACACCCGGATAAGAAGGAGGTTATTATGAGCAGCGCCAGAAAGTATATGTATAGTTATCCTTCCTCTTTTGAACCTGATAATAGTTTTCAGAAAATTGTTAATGCTGATAAGATCGTCAAATTGTTGAATTACCAGTTTAAATACCCTTCTCCATTAGATTTTTAATAACTTAGCCAGAATAAAAAAAATTGCGATATGAATTACAAATTTGCAACCAAGGCTATTCATGCCGGACAGGAGGCAGATCCTACCACAGGCGCTGTGATGACGCCAATATACCAGACATCAACTTATCAACAGAAAGCACCCGGAGATCATAAGGGGTACGAATATTCTCGTGGTACTAATCCGACGCGTAAAGCCTTAGAAGATTGTATTGCTGCTTTAGAGAATGGTAAATTCGGTTTAGCATTTTCTAGTGGGATGGCGGCCACTGATTGTGTATTAAGATTATTGAAACCTGGTGATGAAGTAGTAACAGGAGATGATCTATATGGTGGATCCTATCGTATCTTTACTAAGGTTTATGAACCCCTAGGTATTATTTTTAAATTTGTTAATACTTCAGATACACAAGCAGTAGCAGATGCTATAACAGATAAAACAAAATTAATCTGGGTTGAGACCCCAACAAATCCAACCTTAAAATTAGCAGATATCGAAGCTATTGGCAAGATCGCTAAGGAAAAATCAGTGATTTACGCAGTTGACAATACTTTTGCATCTCCGTATTTACAAAACCCTTTGGATTTGGGAGCTGACATCGTTATGCATTCAGTCACGAAATATTTAGGAGGACACTCTGATGTGGTGATGGGAGCTTTGGTGTTAAATGATGAAGAGCTTTACAAGCAACTATGGTTTTATTATAATGCCTGTGGCGGAACCCCTGGACCTCAAGATTCCTTTTTGGTCTTGCGTGGTATCAAGACTTTGCATTTAAGAATGAAAGCACATTGTGAAAATGGACGTAAAATAGCTGAATACTTAAAAAATCACCCGAAGATTGAAAAAATTTATTGGCCGGGGTTTGAAGATCATCCGGGCCATGAAGTTGCTAAAAAGCAAATGAAGGATTATGGTGGGATGCTGTCTATTGTTCTTAAGGGGGCCGATTTAGCAGAGACTTTTGATATTGCCTCAAGATTTAGGGTTTTTACGTTAGCAGAATCATTAGGAGGTGTAGAATCTTTAATTAATCATCCGGCTACAATGACCCATGGTTCTATTCCAAAAGAAACAAGGGAAAAAGTAGGTGTAGTAGATAATTTATTACGTCTGTCTGTAGGTATTGAAGATGCTGAAGATTTAATTGCCGATTTAGAACAGGCATTATCTCATTAATTTATTGTAATAATTATTTTAATTGCACACAGAACTTTGTACATTTGTGGAGCTTTAATAGGAGATTATCAAAAATGGAAAATACAACAGTAGAAAGACCAGCAAAACATACGGATAACAATGCTAACCGTACTGAATATTATGTTTCTTTAACTATTGCAATAGTGATCGGTTTAGTAGGGGTATTCATTCGTTTCGTACCGGATGTCATTCCTGCATTTGATCAAATGGCATCATTGTTTTCTTGGATTGCAAATATTGCAGTTCTTATTGCTGCTTTCTTAGCGTTTAAAGTTGTTTTTGCTATCTTAGGATTCAGTAAAAAATAAAAATATTTTAATGATATAAAAAGGCGCTTGACAATTCTGTCAAGCGCCTTTTTTTATATCAACTCCGAGTATACCGCGCTAGGATTAGCGAGAACTTAAAGGATGAATTTCCTAAATAAAAAAGTCTGGCTCTTGCCAGACTTTTTTAGATTATTTTCACTTTTACTTAGTTGAAAATTGACCAACCAGTAATAGGGTAAGGAATTCTAGATAAAATCAATATCAAAGCGATGATGTAGAAAATCAACACTGTTTGATTCGCTTTCTTTGGATTAGCAATCTTTTTAGATTTAGAATAACCAATGGTAATCAGAATAATTGCAATGATCATCATTAGAGGATGCTCTAAAAAGTAAAATCTTGATGAGGCTACTTTCATATTAGATCCCGAAAAACTACTAAACCCTAAAGCTGAAGTAAAGTAGACGATTAATCCAATTACTAGTTGTAAGTGGGCAGAAATCAAACCAATTAATGCTATTTTGCGGTTATAACCTTTATTTCCAAAATAATTAGCTAGTGTGATAACGATGACAATTATTAATGCAGCTAACAAAATAATTGCGAGGGTAGAATGTAAATGTTTCATTTCTTATAAATAGTTTCAATTATTATAATAGCACAAATATACTATTTTGAAAGTCGTTTGTCTCCTAATTCTTTAAACTCAGATTTAGCTTTAAAGTTTGGAAAGGCCTGTTCCATACTTAACGTATAACCAATATCAAAGAATAACCGGATATCGGCTAGTATTCCATCAAAATTCCAATTGTCGTCCAATTCATCCGTTACGGCATGATAACGTCCCGCTAATGCTTTTTGACGATTATTAATAACAGTAGTATCAGTCTCTAGATAATCCCCACCACTACCCATATATAATCCTGGAACTCCTACTTTAACGAAATTGAAATGGTCAGAGCGGTAGAACCCTCCTGCAGTTGGACTTCCTTCAGGTACGATCTTACGATTAAATTTAGCGCCGGATAATATAGCGTAGTCTTCTAATTCCGTTTGTCCTGTTCCTGTTACTCTAAAACCATTCATAGCACCTACGGGATTAAAAGAGTCCATATTGAGGTTTGCAACAGTTTTGGACAAAGGATATATAGGATGTTCTGCGTAATATTGAGAACCCAATAAACCTTGTTCCTCAGCCGTTACCGCAAGAAAGACAATACTTCTTTCAGGTTGTACTTTTGCAGCTTTAAAAGCCTTGGCAAGTTCAAATAAGGCAGCAACTCCGGATGCATTATCAATTGCACCATTAAAAATAGAGTCACCATTTGTAGCTTCACCTATGCCAAGGTGATCCCAATGAGCAGTGTAAATTATAGTTTCTTCAGGTCTTTTTGATCCCTTGAGCGTAGCGATCACATTGTTTGATTTTGACTCTCTAAAAGTATTCTCAAGTTTAACGGATGTGTTAATGTTCATAGGAACAGCTTTAAAACCCGGTTTTTTCGCTTGTTCCATCAAATCCGGGCTTAAACCACCTAGTTGGAATAATTTTTTTGCAGTTGCGTTACTAACCCATCCTTGGAACTTACTGAGATTTGTTCCCTTATTTTCTGGGACTAAGGATAGGCTGGGGCCTGTCCAACCACTACGAACCACATTCCATCCGTAGCTTGCAGCTTCAGTTTCGTGGATCAATAATATACCGGTAGCCCCTTGTCGCGAAGCTTCTTCAAATTTATAAATCCAACGACCATAATAAGTCATTGTATCCGCTTTGAAAAGATCTTTATCATAACGACCGGGATCAGAAACCATTACAACTACGGTTTTTCCTTTTACATCCAGTCCTTCATAATCGTTCCAATTGTATTCAGGAGCAACAATACCAAAACCTGCAAAAACTAAATCCGTGTTCTCTACATCGATTTGCTCAACCATCTGAGGAGATCCTATTACATAATCATCCAAATATTTTGCAGTAAGTTCGCCGTTCTTTCCTTTGAAAGTTAGATTTGGGTTTATAGGTTTTGAATTAATTTCTACCATCGGCACCTCTTGGAAATAAGAGTCTCCATTTCCGGGTTCCAATCCTAAACTTTTGAATTGCTCTTGAATATAATTTACAGCAAGTGTATCACCTTTACTAAAAGGCATTCGTCCCATAAATTCATCGGATGATAATTTAGCAACATAAGCTTTATAGGTGTCTTCTGTAATTGCATTAATTGCTGATGAGTCCAAGCTCGTGGGATCATAAGCGGAATTTGTACCTTCTGATTTACAAGAAGCAAATCCTAATAATAAGGAGGCAGCAATAAATAGTTTGTTGTTCATATTGTTGTCGATTATTCAGTATTAGATTTTTTGGTTATATAAATTTAAGGTATTGAGTTAACATCAATGGGCTTTACTTCAGCAATAGGATGAAATAAATAGATTCTTTGCGTTTTTACTTCCAGACATTTATATCTTTTTCTTAATTTTTCCAATTTCTGAAATACCCTTCCATTCTTTATGCTGAAGTAACTATTGATTTCAATAGTATCAATGGTAATGAGTTCGGATTCTTCTTTATCATACGATTTCAAGACTTTGTACAAATTTAAATCCGTACAACTCGAAGCAGCTGGATTATTCATGTATTTAATCAAGGCTAAATTGATATCCTCAGGAAATAAGTTGAGGCGAATAAAAGGATCCATCAGGCTCTTAAAGCTATTTTTCCATTCAATACCATGGGGTTTTACTTTGTTTTTATGAATCTGCCATGTTTTAAGGTGTGCAAATTCATGAACAGTTGTAATTAGAAAAGAATATGGATTAAGATCATGATTGATCGTTATTTGATGTGGTTCATCTTTATATGGAGAGCGATAGTCTCCAAGTTTAGAAGTTCGCGTTCGGGTAACCTTGAATCGGCATCCTGTATCATTGATCCATTGGGAGATGATGGGGGCTGCAGTAGAAGGTATATATTTACTTAACTGTTTGCTAAAATCAGGCATGATCTACAAACTTATTAGTTTTTTGCAGATTTCAGAATAATAAGAAGCTTAATTTTAGCAGGGATACAGAATTAATTATATTTGATGAATGACAATCCCGCTTGCTTATCTTTGTTGGTAACAAGCAAAAATTGCTAATCGAATATATCGGATGTTAAGTAAACTACAGATTAAAAACTATGCATTAATTGATGCATTGGATATCAATTTTGATGATAAACTCAATATAATTACAGGAGAAACCGGCGCAGGTAAATCTATTATAATGGGCGCTTTAGGTTTGATCTTAGGAAATAGGGCAGAAAGTAAACATTTCTTTGACGAAAGTAGAAAATGTATTATTGAAGGGCATTTTTTTGTCAAAAACTATAATCTAGAGGATCTATTTATATCCTTGGATCTGGATTACGAAGATATAAGCATAATTCGAAGGGAACTTCATGCTGATGGGAAATCCCGGGCTTTTGTTAATGACACTCCTGTTAATTTACAGACCTTAAAAGTTTTAGGAGAAAAATTAATTGATATTCATTCCCAGCATGCAACACTACAAATCAATACTGAAAATTTCCAATTATTAGTTTTAGATACCGTTGCTCAAAACAAAGAACTATTACATGCGTATAGCACCGGATATAAATCTTATAAAAAAGCACTTTCAGAAGTAAAAAAATTAGAAGAGGAGTTGGAGAAATCAAGATTAGAGTCCGATTATCAACAATTTATTTTTAATGAGCTTGATCAGGCTAATCTTCAGAATTCAGAGCAAGAAGATTTGGAATCAGAACAATCTCAATTAGAAAATGCAGAAGAAATTAAACGTCATTTTCATGCTGCCAATACACAACTGGAAGGTACTGATTTAAGCGTATTGGACGGTCTGAAGCAGGTGTTATCTTCTCTTCAAAACGGTGTTAGATACTTACCTTCATCAGAACCCTTAGCTGATCGACTTAATAGTACGCTAATTGAATTGAAAGATATCAGTTCTGAAATTGAACAGGTTGCAGATGGTATAACGATGGATGAAGAAAGACTAAGTATTGTTAATGAAAGACTATCCTTGTTATATGATCTTCAGAAGAAACATCGGGTTACCACAGTAAAAGAGCTTCTGGAATTAAAGCAAGAAATTGAAAATAAACTTCAAGAATCTGATTTACAGGAAGAACATATTGAAAAAATGAAAGTAACAATTGAAAAATTGTTTCGAGATATTACGAAGCTTGCAGAGCAGCTACGAAAAAACCGGTTGAATGCGGTAAAAGTGGTAGAGAAGGAAGTGAAAGAAGTATTAAGCAGAGTTGGAATGCCTCATGCACAATTACAGGTTGAGTTAAATAAGTTATCAGAGTTTAAATCAACAGGTCAGGATGAGGTTGCATTCATGTTTTCTGCAAATAAAGGTCAAGCATTACAGCCCATTCACAAAGTGGCATCCGGAGGTGAATTATCCAGAGTTATGTTGGCAATAAAATCTCTGGTAGCTAAAACTTCTGCATTGCCGACGATAATTTTCGATGAAATTGATACGGGGATTTCAGGAGAGGTGGCGTTAAGAGTAGGGGAGTTGATGGAGGAACTTGCAGAAAATATGCAGGTCATTAGTATTACACACTTACCTCAGATTGCTTCTCAGGGAAATAGTCATTTTAAAGTATATAAAGAGGATAAAGGAAATAAAACTAAATCCAACATTGTGTTAATGAATGAAGAGGAAAGAGTGTTGGAGATTGCGCAGATGTTAAGTGGTGCGAATCCGGAGGATACCGCAATACAACATGCTAAAGAGATGTTGAAATAAATAAAAAAGGTATTACTAAAAATTGCAATACCTTTTTTGTTAATTTTTTAATTACCTATTTCGGCATCTGTTAGCACAATTTTAACACGCATAGCTTCAGGTTTTACATTTTCAGTAAATAAATCAAAAGCTTTTAGATAAACTTTCCCAACAGAATAATATGCATTATAACTATGGCCTCTATCCCCAGGATTTTCTGCAGGAACATTATAATATGTTCCGACATTGTTTTCAAATTGTATGGCAACATTTACATGTCCGTCCTCATAATAAACATCATCTAATTCAGGCATACTAATAACCGCTTCATAAGTGTTATCGGCAGTTTTAACCCAATCCCCAGATGATAGTGGGAATACATAGCTATATCCTGGTAAATAATTGGTGACATATTCTTTCGTACAAGAGCTAAAACTTAGAAGTGAAGCCGTACCAATTGCAAATGCTAATAAAATTTTTTTCATGAGTGGTAGTGTATTAGTAAATAATTTCTTTCTTTTAATTAAAGACAGTTTTGACTGCAAAAAGTTTAAAATGTTTAGCAAAATTGTTGCTATTTTGATAAGTATTTAAAATAACCGCATTATCCAATGCCTATTGTTTGATATTTTTTAGGCGGTTAACAGAATATATTTTTATAGCATTTCCTTCTTTAGTCAATAATTTTTCATCTTTGAAATCAGCTAGCATTCTACTAATTGTTTCGTTAGCAGTTCCTGCAAGCGCGGCCAAATCATCGCGGGAAATTTTAATTGTTACTTCATCAAGTTCTGAGTGCGACTTTTCGGCAACATTCACCAAAGCATTCGCTACACGTTTGCGGACGGAATCATAAGCAAATCCTAACATTTGCTCTTCCTTCTCCCTGATATTTTGAGAAAGTTCCTTGATTAGTTTGGAGGCAATTCCCGGTTTTTTATATAATAACTCAAAGAAATTGTCTTTATGAATTAACGCAATTTCTGCATCTTCGAGAGTGGAAGCATTATCCCCATATTTATCATTCAAAAGAACGGATTCCAATCCGAAAAATTGATTTTCTATAAAGATATTGGTAGACAATTCGCGGCCATCTTTATAATTAAGAAAAGTTCTCACTTTACCTTTTTTTAGATAGTAAACATATATTGGAGTATCACCGGCCTCATAAATGGTTTGCTTCTTCTTAATGGACTTCGTTCTGCCATGATCTGCTAAATCTTGCAATAAGAATGCTTGTTCATTTTCATCTAATCTTAAATTATCCGCGCTAGAAATATCCTTATTAACGATTTGGGCACGTTTTTTAAAACGACTTTCTATTGCGTTTAATAACTCCAAATCATCAAAAGGTTTCGTCAAATAATCATCAGCCCCCATTTCCATCGCTTTCCTAAGATCTGCCTTTTCCGTTTTTGCTGTTAAGAAAATAAAAGGAATTTGTTGCGTGTTCTCATGTTTGCTTAGCATGTATAATACACCATATCCATCGAGTTCAGGCATCATAATGTCACATAGAATTAAGTCTGGTTGATACTTTATTGCCATATCTACCCCCGTCTTACCTTCTTCAGCAACTAAGACTGAGTATGTACCTGTTAATTCTAAAATTTCAGCTGTACTTTCTCGAATGTCGCTGTTGTCTTCAATAATTAATATTTTTTTCTTTTCCATTATTCTTGGATAAAAAACAATTTAAAAACGGCCCCTTGATTTAATTCAGACCAATACTCAGATTTTCCTCCCATTAACTCCACATATCGCTTTACAATATTCAAACCTAGACCGGTTCCAGGGATATTTCCGGTATTGTTTGCACGAAAGAATGGTTCAAAAAGATTCGCTTGTTCCCCTAAAGGAATTCCAATTCCATTGTCTTTAATGGTTACAAATAACTGATTTCTACCAATCTGGGTGTTAAATTCAATAAAAGTATCTTCACCTGAATATTTAATTGCATTAGATATCAAATTGATGATACTATTCTTCAATAAATTTGGATCAATGAAAAAACCGGACTCCTCACCGGTGTGCTGGTAAATAATATGCTGATTTTTTTTACAGATCATCTGCATCTCCTCGGTAATTTCCTCCCCAAGTTGAACGATATTGGTTTCCATTTTATTGACTACGACTACTCCTGCTTCTAATTTTTCAAGGTTCAGGAAGTCATTTAATATCGTATTTAATAACTGAACGGAATTTTTGATTCTATTGGTATGCTTTTCAATCGGTGCATATTCCTCTTTTTCAACGTATCGATCAATAAGAGATGCCGATAATTGCACGGAGCTAAGGGGTGTTCTGAATTCGTGAGAGGCCATGGAAACGAAACGGGATTTGAGCTGATTAAGTTCTTTTTCTTTCTCTAAGGAAACACTTACATCAGCTTTTGCTCTTTCAAGCTCCGATACCAACGTAATTAGGTCTTTCGTTCTTTCCCGGACCTTGAGCTCTAATTCCTGGGTATGTTTCTTAAGTTCATTTTCAGCCTGCTTTTCCTTTGTTAAGTCATGTATAAATCCTGTAAATATCTTACGGTCCTTATAAAAAACTTCACTTACAGCTAAACGGAAAGGAAATGTTACACCATCTTTTTTTAATCCTCTAACTTCTCTACCTATACCAATAATTCGTTTTCTTCCTGTTTCCTCATAATTAGAGATGTAACGGTCATGATTTGATCTATCAGGTTCAGGCATAAGCATGGAAATGTTATTTCCTATTACTTCCTCGGCAGTATAACCAAATAAAGCCAGGGCAGCAGGGTTTATGCTTTCTACCAAGCCGTGCTTATCGATAGTAATGATGCCGTCTATGGCATTGTCGATAATAGCTTCTAAAAGTCTAGCTGATTCTAACACGTTTTATTTTACTAGTTTTTTGTATTTAATTCTTTTTGGACCTGTATCTCCAAGTCTCTTTTTACGGTTCTCTTCATATTCCGTATAATTACCTTCGAAGAAATATACTTGAGAATCACCTTCAAAAGCCAGAATATGCGTACAGATCCTATTCAAAAACCAGCGGTCGTGAGAGATGATTACCGCACAACCTCCAAAGTTTTCAAGGCCTTCTTCTAAAGCTCTTAGGGTATTAACGTCAATATCATTCGTAGGCTCATCAAGCAATAATACATTTGAACCTTTTTTTAATGTTATGGCTAAGTGAACACGATTTCTTTCACCACCCGATAGTACACCTACTTTTTTCTGTTGGTCAGCACCATTGAAATTAAACTTGGAAACATAAGCTCTGGAATTCATGGATTTATTGCCAAGCATAATGTTTTCATTAGCACCTGTGATATTTTCCCATACTGTTTTGTCCTGATCTAGGTCGTCATGCATTTGATCTACATATCCTAATGCAACAGTTTCACCTACACGAAAAGTACCTGTATCCGGTTGTTCTTGCCCAGTGATTAAGCGGAATAAGGTGGTTTTACCAGCACCATTCGGTCCGATAATACCTACTATTCCAGCAGGAGGCAAAGAGAAACTTAAGCCCTCAAATAATATCCTATCTCCATAAGACTTACTTACATTGCTGGCTTCAATAACCACATTCCCTAAACGCGGACCAGGAGGAATAAACAACTCTAATTTTTCTTCCCTTTCCTTAGTTTCCTCAGAGGCTAGTTTCTCATAGTTATGGAGACGGGCCTTGGATTTGGCATGCCTTGCTTTAGGTGCCATTCTAACCCATTCTAACTCTCTTTCCAGTGTTTTCTGGCGTTTACTTTCAGTTTTCTCTTCTTGAGATAAACGTTTTGCTTTTTGGTCTAACCAAGAAGAATAATTTCCTTTCCAAGGAATACCTTCTCCACGGTCTAGTTCAAGAATCCATCCGGCAACATTGTCTAAGAAATAACGATCGTGAGTTACTGCAATGACAGTTCCTTTGTATTGTTGTAAATGTTGTTCAAGCCAGTCAATGGATTCAGCATCCAAGTGGTTGGTTGGTTCATCTAATAAAAGAACGTCAGGTTCTTGTAATAAAAGTCGACACATAGCAACCCTTCTTCGCTCTCCTCCTGACAAATTGGCAATAAGTGAGTCAGGTTCCGGACATCTTAATGCGTCCATCGCTCTCTCTAATTTACTGTCTAATTCCCATGCATTTGTGGCGTCAATAATATCCTGTAATTCACCTTGTCTCGCTAAAAGTTTATCCATCTCATCCGGGTTTTCATAAACCTCGGGAAGGCCAAATTTTTCATTAATTTCTTCATATTCTTTTAAAATCGAGGCGGTTTCAGCAACACCTTCTTCAACAATTTCCTTTACGGTCTTGCTGGGGTCTAATTCAGGTTCTTGAGCTAAATAACCCACAGAATAGCCAGGTGAAAATACGACCTCACCCTGATACGATTTATCAAGTCCGGCAATTATTTTCAATAGAGATGATTTACCAGAACCGTTTAAACCAATCACCCCTATTTTAGCTCCATAGAAAAAAGAGAGGTAGATATTTTTAAGTACTTGTTTGGAAGGGGGATAAATTTTGTTTACCCCAGCCATTGAGAAGATGATTTTTTCGTCAGCCATAGGATAGATGAAAGTTTCTATAAGTTTTTACACAAAGATAATGGAATTACTGACAAATTGATAGTTTTAGGGCTATGGCGTAATTGTTGATAAAAAATATCTATAACAAATGTGTGTGATTTGTATTTTTAGTACATTTATAATGTTGATCACCCAATTTAATTGAGAAAGGAATTTAATGGAAGCAAAATTTTCACCCCGAGTTAAAGATGTTATCTCCTATAGTCGTGAGGAAGCATTGCGCTTGCGTCATGATTACATAGGAACAGAACATCTCTTGCTGGGATTAATACGTGAGGGCGATGGTGTAGCAATAAAGATATTAAAGAATATCGGAGTTGATATGGGCGCTGTGCGTCAGTCAGTGGAGGATGCTGTGAAAGGTTCTTCCGTTTCACGATCACCTATCAGTAATATGCCGCTTACTAAGCAAGCTGAGAAAGTCTTAAAGATTACTTATTTGGAAGCTAAAATTTTTAAAAGTGATATTATAGGGACCGAGCATTTATTATTGGCGATATTGCGTGATGAGGAAAACATCGCCTCACAAATCTTACAGCAATTTAATGTTTCATATAACGTATTTAAAGCAGAAGTAGAACAGAATGCCACCGGTATTACTGATGAGGCTTCGAACACACCATCAGGAGGAGATGAAGAATATCCTGATGAAGATTCACAATTTTCTTCACCTAAAAAGGTGTCTGATATTAAATCCAAGACTCCTGTTTTAGATAACTTCGGTCGTGATTTAACAAAAGCAGCTGAAGAGGGTAAATTGGACCCGATTGTAGGACGTGAGAAAGAAATTGAAAGGGTTTCCCAAATTCTTTCACGTAGAAAGAAAAACAACCCTATTTTAATTGGTGAGCCTGGTGTTGGAAAATCAGCGATCGCTGAAGGACTTGCGCTTAGAATTATCCAAAGAAAAGTATCAAGAGTATTATTTAATAAACGCGTAGTAACACTAGATCTGGCTTCATTAGTAGCCGGGACTAAGTACAGAGGCCAGTTCGAAGAACGAATGAAGGCTGTTATGAACGAATTAGAAAAATCTCCTGATGTTATTTTGTTTATTGATGAGATTCACACCATAGTAGGGGCAGGAGGTGCTTCCGGTTCTTTGGACGCATCTAACATGTTTAAACCAGCGCTAGCACGTGGAGAAATTCAGTGTATAGGAGCTACTACATTAGATGAGTATCGTCAATATATTGAGAAAGACGGTGCTTTAGATCGTCGTTTTCAAAAAGTTACTGTTGAGCCAACTTCTATCGATGATACCATAGAAATTTTAAATCGTATCAAAGATAAATACGAAGAGCATCATAATGTAACTTATACGCCAGAAGCTATTGACGCATGTGTTTCATTGACTACCCGATATATTACGGATCGTTTTTTACCGGATAAAGCAATCGATGCTTTAGATGAATCCGGCTCTCGTGTTCATTTGAACAATATTCACGTTCCTCAAAGTATTATCGATATTGAAGAGAAAATTGAAGAGGTGAAGTTGGAGAAAAATAAAGTAGTTCGTAGTCAAAAATATGAAGAAGCTGCTAAACTTCGAGACACCGAGAAAAAGTTAATTGAGGAGTTAGAAAAGGAAAAAACTGCTTGGGAAGCTGAAACGAAGACAAAACGTTACACGGTTACCGAAGATAATGTGGCGGAAGTAGTTTCGATGATGACCGGAATTCCAGTACAACGTGTGAGCCAGTCAGATAGTCAGAAGCTATTGAATATGGGTGAGTCTATGAAAGGACGTATCATTGGTCAAGATGATGCCGTTCAGAAATTGGTAAAAGCAATCCAACGGACTCGCGCAGGACTTAAAGATCCTAAAAAACCAATTGGATCCTTTATTTTCTTAGGTCCTACCGGTGTAGGTAAAACTGAACTTGCAAAAGAATTAGCCAGATTCATGTTCGATTCGGAAGATGCGCTTATTCAAATTGACATGAGTGAGTACATGGAGAAATTCGCTGTATCTCGTTTAGTTGGTGCGCCTCCGGGTTACGTAGGATATGAAGAAGGCGGTCAATTAACGGAGAAGGTTCGTCGTAAACCATATTCTGTAGTATTATTAGATGAGATTGAAAAAGCTCACCCCGATGTGTTTAACTTGTTATTACAGGTTTTAGATGAAGGACAATTGACTGATAGTCTAGGTCGTAAAGTCGATTTTAGAAATACGATTATTATAATGACCTCAAATATTGGAGCTCGTCAGTTGAAAGAATTTGGACAAGGTGTAGGATTTACTACTGCGGCTAAAGAAAATCAAGCGGACTCGCATTCAAGAGGTGTAATTGAAACTGCACTTAAACGTGCATTTGCACCTGAGTTTTTAAATAGAATCGATGATGTCATTGTCTTTAACTCTTTAACAAAAGAACATATATTCAAGATTATCGACATTGAACTAAAATCATTGTTTGCCCGTATAGAAGGGCTTGGTCATCAGATTAGTTTGACCGAAACGGCTAAAAACTATATAGCTGAAAAAGGATATGATAGTAATTTTGGAGCTAGACCTTTGAAAAGGGCTATTCAAAAATACTTGGAAGATCCTATTGCTGAAGAGATCCTAAAAGGTGAACTTAAAACTGGTGAGGCCATTTTAGTCGATTTTAATGATGAGAAGCAGGAGATAGTTGTTTCATCTGCTGACAAAATAAACGATGACGATGATTCTTCCCTTGCGTCTGATATTAAAGACAATAAAAAGAAGGATTAAAAGTTAGAATTTTTTGTAAAAGGTGGTTGGGTTTCCAGCCACCTTTTTTTTGTATAACATTTTTATACTTCATTAATAATTAGAATATACTTTTTCCTGCGCTTCTATACGTGATTTAAATCACTTTCTGTTATGATGCAATTCACTCAATACGTTTTATATATAATCTACTTTTGGATATTATAACTTCTACTTATAGATGAGAGTGATAGCATATAATATATTAGGTTCAGAAAAAGAGCATCTTGCCAAAGCAAATGGTAAAGTTCATGATTTGACTTTGATTTCAAATGAATTGAATTTAAGTACCATGCATTATGCAATTGGGAAGGAGGTTGTGATCATCTCAGAGAGGGATATTTTGGATAGATTTATGTTATTCGAACTCTTTAAAATCGGGATAAGAAATATAGTTACTCGTTCTAAAATTACTGACCATATTGATTTAGATTATGCGGGAGAATTGAAAATGCATGTGGGGAATGTTCCTACTGAAACCACTTTAGAAGGGATTGCCAAGCAAACCATTGGTAATTTAACACAATGGATGGTAGGAGGATGTTTGGGTGAAGCTTGCCAATGCAGAATGGAATGTGAGAATAAGATTAATTTGAACCATAATGAAAAATGATACGATCAACCAACTGATCAATAAATATAACGTAGCCGCCCCTCGCTATACCAGTTATCCAACTGTTCCTTTTTGGGAGAATGAACTTTTTAACGAATCTGCATGGCGGGAAAGAGTTTCAATGAATTTTAAGGATTCTAAGAATAATGGTATAAGCATCTATGTACATCTTCCGTTTTGTGAGAGTCTTTGTACTTATTGCGGGTGCAATACAAGAATTACTAAAAATCATAATGTTGAGGACCCTTATATCACTGCTCTGCTTAAAGAGTGGAAAATGTATAAGGATATTATTGGAGAAAGTAATCTTAAGATTGCTGAATTACATCTTGGAGGCGGAACCCCAACCTTTTTTACTCCTGAGAATTTATATCGACTCATTAGTGGACTTCTTGAAGGAAATGAGAGAACTGAAAATGCCAGTTTCTCATTTGAGGCTCACCCCGCAAATACGAGCTATGAACATTTAAAAACTTTATTTGATTTAGGCTTTAAGAGGCTAAGTTTAGGAATTCAGGACTTTGATGAAAAGGTACAGTTCATTATTAATAGACATCAAACGGTTGAGGATGTTTCCCGTGTAATGAAAGATGCAAGAGAACTTGGTTATGAATCAATCAATTTCGACTTAATCTATGGTTTGCCATTGCAAACTGTTGAATCTGTTAGAAAAACTATTGAATATTCAATGAAACTAAATCCTGACCGAATATCATTTTATAGCTATGCTCATGTGCCTTGGATAAAACCTGGACAAAGGAGATTTACAGAACACGATCTTCCGGTAGGAGAAGAGAAGTTGAATTTATATAAGCTTGGTAAGGAGATGATCCAGGAATGCGGATATAAAGATGTGGGCATGGATCATTTTGCTAAAACAGAGGATGCTCTTTATATAGCTTCGCTTGACGGATCATTACATCGTAATTTCATGGGGTATGCTGACAGATACACTCCTTTACTCATAGGGTTAGGGGTATCTTCAATTAGTGACGCATGGACTGCTTTTGCTCAAAACGTTAAAACGGTAGAAGAGTACTATAAACTAATCAATGAAGAGAAATTGCCTGTTGTTAAAGGTCATCTGTTGAATAATGAAGATTTAATAATAAGACAATATATATTGGATATGATGTGTCGGGGCGAAGTTGTTCTTGAAGAAGGTTTTGAACTTAATGATCTTATTTTGGGAAGATTAATCACTTTAATTCAAGATGGTTTAGTAGAAGTAAACGGAAATAAGATACAAATAACAGAAACAGGAAGATCTTTTTTGAGGAATGTCTGTATGGCATTTGACGAAAGATTACAAAAAACCAAAGAGCGGGATAATTTATTTAGTCAGGCAATTTAACCTATTTCAATCAAAACCATGCAAGAAGAAATACAACTAAATACTACTTGTTATCACTGCGGAGATCCGGTAGAAGATTCGGCTTACATTTTAGCAGATCATAATTTTTGTTGTTTAGGTTGTCAAACGGTCTACCAAATTCTGAACGAGAATAATTTAGCTAGCTATTATAAATACAACTCTCATCCCGGAAAATCACAGCGCAATCAAAAAGAGGATTTGTCTTATCTGGATGAACCTAATATTATTGCGAAATTGGTAGATTATCAAGATGATGATTGTGCTATTATTACTTTTTATGTTCCTGCTATTCATTGTAGTTCTTGTATCTGGTTATTAGAGCATTTATATAAATTAAATCCCGGAATAAGTTCCTCCAAAGTGGATTTTATGAAAAAACAAGCTAGTATTAGCTTCAAGAAAAATGAAATATCGCTGCGTGAATTAGTAAATCTTTTACATAAAATCGGCTATGATCCTAAAATAACTTTACAGGATGTTATAAAAGAGGGAAAAAAAATTAATCATAGTAAGTTAATCGCAAAAATAACTGTTGCAGGTTTTTGTTTTGGTAATTCGATGATGATTTCTTTTCCTGAATATTTTGGAATGGCAGAATTCGAGCGCCAATACTCGCATTTCTTTGGATATATGAATATCGCTTTTGGAATCCCTGTTCTGATTTACAGTGCGTCGGATTATTTTAAATCTGCGTGGTTAAGTTTGAAACAAAAGCGGCTTAATTTAGATGTTCCCCTAGCATTGGGGATTTTTGTTTTATTCTTCAGATCAGCTTTTGAAATTATTTCCCAAACTGGTGCTGGTTTTATGGATACGCTCTGTAGTTTAGTTTTCTTTATTCTTATAGGGAAATATGTTCAGCAAAGAACTTATTACCATATTTCTTTTGAACGAGATTATCGGTCTTATTTTCCTGTTGCGGTTACTGTTTTGGATGAACAAGATTCTAAGCCCACCCAAATAGGGGACTTAAAGATAGGAGATAGAATACTAGTTCGTAATAATGAAATTATTCCGGCAGATGCCATCTTGCTAAAAGGAAATGCTTCTGTTGATTTTAGTTTTGTAACAGGTGAAAGTAAACCTGTGGAAAAGACTTTGGGAGAAGTAGTGTATGCAGGAGGTCGGCAAATAGGTGAAGCAATAGAATTGGAGGTAATAAAAGCCGTATCACAAAGTTACCTGACGAAACTATGGAACAACGATAGTTTTAAACAATATGAAAAAAAGTTTGATACGTTTGTAGGGTATATTAGTAAATATTTTACAATAGGATTGTTAATAATAGCCTTTTCAGCTTTAGTATATTGGGCATTAGGAAATAATGCTAATAAAGCTTGGGGAGCATTCACTGCTGTTTTAATTATTGCCTGTCCTTGTGCTTTAGCTTTAAGTTCACCTTTTACTTTGTCTGCTGCACTGAGCATTTTCGATAAAAATAAATTGTATATCAAAAATACTGCTGCTATTGAGCAAATGGCAGCTATTGACACCTTGGTGTTTGATAAAACAGGGACAATATCTTCTCCTAATGCTTCGAGTATGTATTTTGAGGGTAGTTTAAGTGGAATAGACCAGGAATTGTTAGCGTCGCTATGTAGAAATTCAAACCATCCCTTAAGTCGCGAAATTATTAAATGGTTGGGTGAGGTGCCGCTGGTTAAAATAGAAAATTATGAAGAGACCATTGGTAAAGGACAATCCGGGTTTTATCAAGATTATAGTATCCGAGTGGGGAGTGCTAATTATGTAGGGATTTCTAAATTAGAAGTAGAAGGTTCAGTTGTCTACGTGAAAATTAATGAAGTATTAAAAGGCTACTTCACGGTTGAACAATCATGGCGAAGCGGTCTTGCGGATGTAATTAATACATTTAAATCAGAAAATTATGGTTTACATCTAATTTCTGGAGATAGTGAACGACGTTCAGACTCATTGCGAATTATTTTTCCTAGCAATGCTCAGCTATTATTTAATCAAAGTCCGGTAAGTAAACTGGAAAAAATAGCTGAATGGCAAAACACAGGAAAGAAAGTGTGTATGCTAGGCGATGGTCTTAATGATGCAGGAGCTTTAAAAAAGGCGGACTTAGGTATTGCTGTTTCTGATGATATTAATAATTTCTCACCAGGATGCGATGCAATATTAGATGGTGAATCTTTCTTCAAGATGCCTAAATTCTTTGAGTTTAGTAAGGATGCGGTAAAGGTTATTAAGATGAGTTTTATCATTTCCTTATTATATAATGTTGTCGGGTTGAGTTTTGCGGTACAAGGAACGATGTCTCCACTATTTGCAGCGATTCTTATGCCGATAAGTACGGTAACCATTATTTCTTTTACAAGTCTTATGACACGTACTTATGCAAAACGTAGAAAATTAATTTAACTTTAAATCATGAACATCATTTTTTTCTTAATCGGTTGTAGTGTCCTAATAGCAATTTTCTTTTTAATAGCTTTCTTCTGGGCTAGTAAAAATGGACAACATGATGATACCTACACGCCTTCGATAAGAATTTTATTTGATGA
>JBEBRZ010000066.1:0-21207 GCA_040394615.1 Sphingobacterium mizutaii | reverse complement strand
CCTAGCTTATAAGCTCCCTTTTATTTTATTTATAAAGTTGATTGAATAACAACTTGAAGGTACCATGGCTTTGTGCCCTATTTGTCACCTCAGGTCCTATTGCTATTAATTTTCCTTTTCCTATAGAAGCAACCAAACCGATATTTACATCTTTAAGGTATTCCTGTCCATGAGCCCAACCACTAAGCAATGAGTTACTAGATGTGATTGAACCTAAAGAATATAAATTATCTGAATTTTGAAAACTAAAAACCGGACTATTATTAAATACAATATTCACATCTTTAGTCAATCCATAAGCTTCGGGTTTTGTAACATCTACTTCGGCCTTTAAAATACTGGTCGGAACATAATACTTCACATTAGAAATCTTCACTTTTTTACCTTCATTTCCCTCTTCCATTAAGGGGTTTTCGACAGGTAAATTAAAATGGTAAACAAGTTCTGATGAGGAACCAATGGTTAATATTTGTCCGGCATTTTCTACATAAGATTTTAATTTTGGAATGGATTTATCCACAGAAACGGTTCCTAAAAGGTGTTGATATTTTTCAGGCACAAGATCTTCTTTCACCTGACGGTTGGTGTTATTAGAACCAAATGCCGGAATACCTTGACCAATAAATAATAGAATATCGTAATCTTTTATCTTGTTATTATCGATATCTTTAGGATAGAACAATTCATAATCAAATCCATATTGCTCCAAAATCCACCTAACCCAACCAGATGGCATACTACCACCATAATAGTCAAATAATCCAATTTTTAAGGATTGAAGTGGTTTCAATTGCTTTGGTTTTGCCGAAACTGCTCTACTTTCTAATCCTAATGTGGTTCCAAACTCTTTTAATTTAGAGGCAGCTTTAGCATCTACATAAAAATCTTTAGAATCTAAATCTCTGTATACTTTTACTCCTGCTTTTAGCAATTGGTTGACCGCCAAGAAAGAATCATTCGCTTTTCCATTGATTAAATATCCTTCTTTAGCATTAGGAACTTCTTTAGCCAACGCTGTTAAAAGTTTCCCGTATTCTTGCTTTTTAAAAGACCCTTGCAAATCGTCAAAGATTCTATCGTATTCTACTCCCATCTGCATTGCTAAAGTCCAACCGGCAGCATCATAAGGACGGATTGGAGGACCTCCCTCGTACGCTACATCATGAGGGTGATCTTGTGGTTCGAACATATCCAGAACCTGCGGTCTGAAAGCTTGATTTGTTTTTACGATAATGGATCCCTTCGGGTAACTTTTACCATTCGCACTGAAATCAGAATCAGCTGTATAAACATATACCCCTGATTTTATAAGTGCATTGGCAAATTTTACTGCCGTACCAAAGTCAGCTTGCTCTGCAGAAAGAATATATGCCCTTGGGTCTCTATTTGCTTCATCTTTAAAGACCGCATCGTAATAAGAATTTGGTATAAGTTTAGAACGATAATAAGAATTGTTTTCTTCTTTTTTCAACTTACCAGAAGCGACATCTGCATCATAGGACTTTTCAATAGCAGCTATATATTTAGGATATTTTGTCCAATTGTCGGCATTGCCTTTGGCAATCGAATTCTTACCCATTTTATAAAAGTTATAAAGCAACTTATCTCCATTACGAGCTGCATAATCTAATATGGCTAAGTTTAGGGATACTGAATAATCTATCGATTTCTTAAAATTCCATTTTTGAGGATCTACCGGGAACGGCAAACCATTTCTTGGTATTTGTCGTTCAGCAACTAATGGAATCTCTGATGGTGTTGGATTTCCGGTAATCTCTGTTAAGATTCCAATCATATTATGGAAATAAGGGGCTGTTCTTAATCCTCCATTCCACCATGTTGAGAAACCTGATTGATCCATACGAACATATCCAGGCTTATCCTCTTCATTTAATCTGTTAATCATTGCAAAGCCTACCCCATCTATTCCGGTTACTAATAATGGATCAAACACATAGTTAAAAGGATCCCGATATGGTGGACCGGCAACTATAGTTCCATCCGGTGAGGTCTGGTGATGGTTATATATTATTTGAGGCAACCAATCGACATACATTACCTTAGCCAGGTTCGTAGCTTCCTTCATATTATACATAAAGAAATCACGATTATTATCATGACCAACATATTTTTGATATAAGGTTGGAATAGACATATTTCTCTTTTCCTTATCTTCATATTGCATATACCAATCGGCAAGTAAGTCTTGGCCGTCCGGATTAACGTGCCACATCAAAACCACCACTTTATCTAGGTAATCTTTGATTTCGGCATCATTTCTATTGGTCAATTGGTATAAAGTTTCGACTAATTGATGGGAACCTACCATTTCATTAGAGTGCATTCCTCCATCAATCCAAACTACTGGTTTACCTTCTTTGGAGAGGTCCTTTGCCTGAGCATCTGTAATTCCCTCTGCACGTCCTAAAGTTTGAGAGATCTTACGATATTTCTCGACATTTTTCAAGTTTTCGGGAGATGACACAATAATTAGATATTGCTTTCTGCCCTCTTCTGTAAGCCCTGCCTCTTGGATAATTACCCGATCAGATTCTTTGGCAACTTGTAAGAAATAGCTCTCCATTTGCTTATAGTTAGCCAACATATAATCGTCTCCCATATTGAAACCAAAATGTGTTTTAGGGTTGGTAACTTGTTGAGCAGATCCATACTGGAACTGCCCTATCAGTAAGGCAATAAGTACTGATTTTAAACTGTTTTTAATCATCTTATTTGCGGTTTTTAACATACTTTTCTAACCATTGATGTTGCTCCCAGAAGGTATGCAATACACCTTCTCTACTTCTGTACCCATGAAACTCTTTAGGTAGCATAACAAGCCTTACGATACCCCCATGGCCTTTAATGGCAGAATAAAGACGCTCACTTTGAATGGGGAAAGTCCCGGAGTTTTCATCATCCATACCATGAGTCAGCAGCAAAGGTTTCTTGATTTGAGGAGCATAAGTAAAGGGTGACATTTTATCGTAGGTATCTTTGGCCTCCCAATATGTTCTGGCCTCTCCCTGGAATCCAAAAGGAGTCAAGGTTCTATTATAAGCACCACTACGGGCAATTCCAGCGGCAAATAGATCTGTATGTGCCAATAGATTAGCCGTCATAAATGCACCATATGAATGACCTCCTACCCCAATTCTATTTCTATCTGCAACCCCCAGGTCTACGACATAATCGATGAGTGCAGTAGCATTATCTTTAATTTGTTCAATAAAGGTATCATTCGGTTCTGAGGTACCCTCACCTACGATTGGCATATCTGCCTGATCAATAACCGCATAGCCTTGAGTTACCCAGAACACTGGAGAACGGAACGCTAACCTTGGATAACGGTTTGCGGATCCCTTAACCTGCCCTGCCGCTTCTTTGGTTTTAAACTCTCTCGGGTATGCCCATATCAGAACCGGAAGCGGGGAATCTCCTTTTTTAAATCCTTCAGGAACATATAAAGTGCCCGACAGCGTTAATCCATCCTTCCGTGGATAGGATAATAATGTTTTTTGTACATTCGCTAAGCTTGGATATGGATCAGCAAAATTTGTAACTTTTGTTTCCTTTTTCTTTTTTAGATCAATCGAATATACATTTGGAGCGTCTTTCGCTGATTCACGGGAGACATACACCAATCCCGAATTATTGAAGAATATGGGTTCTTCGTAATAATCACGTTTTGATTTATACAAGGTATCTTGTTTACCGTTTTTCACATTCCATTTTAAAAGAAAAGGACGATCCCCTTCAGCAGATGCTCCGAGTCCATGAGTGAATACAGATCCCTTACCATCCGTCAGCAACTGTCCTTTAGCATTTAAAATAAATGAACCCGGATCAGTATATGTATCCTCAGATTTTCTTGTAGATAAAACCTTAATTACTTCATCTTTCTTTGAATCCAACAAAGTAAGCTTAGCGGATCTATCTTTACGCCAGCTCTCTTCAACAATGGCTATTCCATCTCCCCATTGAATATTGCGAATACGGTAGTTTCCTGAATAGATCTTTTTTGCAGACGAGAGATCAAACGGAGCGTTTAATTCATATAGTTCATCCCTAATTTCTGATTTGGTATTTGGATTCCCTTTATCCAGTGACTGTGTATAAATTAAGGAAGCGTCTTTATCCCTTCTCCATTCAAAATTACGTGGTCCTTCGAGTACTGCATCAAAACTTATGGGCAAGTTGTCAGCTAAAGGCAAAGTATAAATATCCTTTATTTTCGAGCCAGTAGATGAATACATAGTAACTTCCGAAGGGAATAAATAAATTGGAACCAAATACGAGTATGGTTTTACTACTTTTTGCACTAAAATGAATTGTCCATCCGGTGAATAGGAAACGGATTTAAAGATTCCCTGAATATCAATTGACTTTGAATTTCCTTGAAGATCCACCTCTATAAGGTCAGAACTTAAATAATACTCCATCAAACTTTCATCGTAAGCATTTGCTAATAGATTTTGATAGGTTCTGGATGGGGTTACACCTCCTAGATTTTCTTGTACGACCGGACCTGAAGGCACAGGATTTTGAACTGGCACATCCCCTCTTGAAGAAACTACCTGTTGCACCAACAGAGCTGTTCCATCGGCGTTCCACTGAAAGGTACTACCATAAGTGTCATTCACCTTACTTAGTAGTTTTTTAGCTGTTTTGCTATTCAGATCAGCAGACCACAACTCGGTATCCTGCAAAGATTTATTAAGAAATGCAAAAACTCCCGCTTTAGAGGACCATTTGATACCAGCCATCTGCAGATCTTGTGGTAATCCACTGAGGGTAAATTCAGAACCAGTTTTGAGATCTCTAATTTTAACACCTTTAAATGTTCCTGCATTTTCAGCAACAGTAGTATTAATAATAGGGTTAATTCTTAATCCAGCAATACCTAATACCGGCTGTGAAACCTGCTCGATAGATTGAAAACCTGGCACATCCAGCACTAACATGTATCTTCCATCCGGGCTAAACTCTTCCATAGGAATCTGCGGTGCATCCACAAGATTTACAATTCCTTTCGGTGGTAACTGATAATTAAGTACTTCCTGAGCATCACTCAGACTTGAACAAGCTAAAAAAGCAACAAAAAAAGAGGCTCTCAAGCTGTTTTGGTTAGTTTTTCTTATAAAATTCATCTGCATCTTTATTTAATTGGATCATACAGTCGTTAGGCATATAAACCATATGACCTGCTTCATAATAAGTAAAAGAAACTTTGTCCTTTTGCTCTGGTCTTAAATTCATGTGTTTTATTACATACTCAGCGGCATGATAGGGTGTCGCCAAATCATAATATCCTCCGATAACCCAAACTTTAAGATCAGGATTCTTTGACATTGCCTGTCTTAATAACTCTGAAGCATTCAAATATTTATTTTGTACATTATTGTAATTCCAAGGAGATACCGATCCGGAAAAATCATATGGTAATTCATTTTTATATTTTAATTCCGTACGGATATAGTGATTCATGGCAGAAGAAAAAGTTCCTGCAGTTTTTCCGGCAGGATCAAACTCGAAACGATCTCCGGTATCATCATAATCACGACCTATTGCACGACTATCCAATCTACCTACTGTTAAACCTTCATCTCTACGTAACTCCTTACAAAACTTATGAATATTGATTCTCAAATTGGTTTCCTTAATATACTCTTTGTTTAATCCTGTATAATACGCTAATTTTTCAGCAATTTGATCAAATTCTTGTGCTGTTAAATCAGACCCTTTGTTTAAAGCCAAAAGATATTCATTATTGGCAAATTTTTCAACTTCATCTAATGTTGAGCGAAGATTTCGTTGTAAAGCAGGATCTAATTGTTTGTGATAATATGCAGTAGCGGCATAGGTTGGTAAAAATAAATGATACGGTAAGTCATTACCAATATCAAATCTTGCTGTTTGCATATTTAAAATAGAGCTCAACATAATAACGCCATCAAAATACATGGAGTAACGATTTTGAAGATACTGCACCAATCCTGCGGCTCTAGGAGTGCCATAACTTTCTCCCATTAAGTATTTCTTAGATGCCCAACGTTCGTTTTTTGTGACATATAATCGAATAAAATCTGCTACTGATTGTACGTCTTCAACAAAACCGTGAAATTGTTTGGGATCTTCACCTTTTACAGCACGGCTATAGCCAGTAGAAATAGGATCAATAAAAACTATATCTGTTTTATCAAGCCATGTTTCGGGATTATCCCCATAACTATATGGATAAACTGCATCCCCTTCAGGCGTTAAGTTTGGTCTTTTAGGGCCCATAAACCCTAAGTTGACCCAAACAGAAGCAGACCCTGGCCCACCATTGAAGGCGAAAGTGATGGGTCTATCTTTCTGGTTGACCGCTACATAAGCAATAAAAAACACATTTCCTTTTGGATTTCCATCTTCATCCTTCAGTTGTATATAACCCGATTGAGCAGTATATTCCAAATTTCCCGATCGTAGTTTAGCAACATGCTTCGTTTCTACTACCTGGGGTATAAAAGCTGAATTTGAAGAAACAACAGCCGTATCTAAAGTCAATACTTCAACAGGCTTATTCTTACTATACTGAGGGCCCTTTGGGATACTGGGGGCTAAACCTTGAGCCAAGCTTTCAGTTAGGGTTAAAATAAAAAGGATAAAACAAATGACATTTATCTTGGTATAATTCATTATTATTTAATGTTTAATTGTTTTCCATTAGCTTGTTTAATATCAACTCATTACTCGGAATTGGGAGAATATAAGCAGGATCATCAGAAGGGACTGCTGCAATAGCATGCTGAGATTTAGCAGGAATGGTAAGTCCTAACCGCATAATATCGCCATTGCGGATTCCTTCTCCAACAAATTCTATCCTCCGCTCTTCTATAATTCGATTTATATAAGCTGTTGCATTTGCAAACCCTGAAGCCGCTAGTGAGGAACCATTATTTGCTCTACCATACACTGCGTTAAATAGAGCTAAAGATCGAGCATCTATGCTGTTTGAACTTCTGGCTAATGCTTCTGACAGATTTAATAAAACTTCGGAATAACGAATTACTGGCACATAATCAATATAAGGAGAAGCTTGATTAAATTTTGTTAACCATGCCTTCCCTGTGTTGGTTCCGATTTTAGTCAACCCTTTTCTAGCATCTGTATCGGACCACAAATTTGAGGCATAAATTCCCTCTATCTTATTCAGTGAATACTCCCCAGCTCCATTACTAGTAGCTGTTCCACCATCTCCAGTGCCGGGCAAATAATATCTTGAAAGTGCGGAACCAGGTGCATCATTATTTGTAAATGGCATAGAGAAGATAGACTCATTGCTAGTATACGGTGATTTGAAAATGTCTACAAAATTTGCTTCCAGTTTATTTCCCACCCCGGAACTAGCAACAAAAGGTGCTGTATTAGGTACAATCTTATTTGCTTCAGTTACTACATTTGCATATTGTCCCATACTTAAATACACACGTGTTTTTAAAGCAATAGCTGTATTTTTATGTGCTCTAGTCGTATTTAAAAATGCCGACGAATAATTGTTGGGTAGATTCTGTTCAGCAAAATCTAAATCCGCCAATACTTGTTGATAGGTTTCAGCAACAGTGCTTCGTGCTAAATCATAATTCCCGGGCCCAGTATTTCCGGTTAAACGAAGTGGTAATCCAGGTTTACTTCCACTGCCATCCCAATACGGTCTTGCATAGAATTGCAATAAGTAATAATATGTCATTCCTCGTACCAAACGAGCTTCGGCTCTATATGCATCTGCTGTTGTGGCATCTAAAACTGCATCACCGCCATTATCCATTCCATCCAAAAACACATTAATTTTGTTGATGGCAGCATATGCCGCCACCCATATATCATTAACATCATTGGTGGTTGTTTGAGGTAACATGGAATACATGGTTGACCCTGTTGCGGCATTCATATTACTACAATGGAATTCTCCTGTTCGCACATCGGAAATGATTGTATACCAACTTCCCAGATAATTAGTGGCTTTCATACTTGCGTATAAACCATTTATCTGACTTAGGATTCTTTCCGGACTACTGAATGCGGTAGCATCTGTGATTAAAGTTGTCGGTTGTGGATTCAACCATGATTCTTTTTTACAACCGGCAAACAATAAGCTTAAACCCGTTGCACATAGTATGATAGATTTTCTTGATTTCATGTTTATCAATTTATTGTTTGCCATTAAAATCCTACGTTAATACCAAAAGTGTAAGTTCTTGCATTTGGAGCTTGATTTTTATCAATCCCTTGTCTAATAGCATTATTACCATTAGTTGTTACATCAGGATCATAACCTGTATATTTAGTCCACAATGCTAAATTTTGACCACTTACATATACCCTTACATTACTCAATTTCATCTTATTCACTATTGAATTAGGTAGATTATAAGATAACATTACATTCTTCAGTCTTAGATAATCTGTTGAACTTATATTATGGGTTAATGGCAATGTATTACCGTTAGAAACATTGTCATTATTCACCACTCTTGGGATATCAGTTACATCCCCAGGATTTTGCCATCTACGCATAAGATCTACAGAATTATTCCAGAATCGTAAATCACGCATTGTTCCCCGGTTCCCATTCATCATATAACCACCTAATTGGTAAGTCAAAAGAATGCTTAAATCAATTCCTTTATAGTTAAAATTATTTGTCCAACCTCCGAATAATTTTGGTGCAGTAGGTTTATATGGCTTGGCATCATCTGCCGGTGTAATTGCTCTTGCTCTTGTACCATCCTCATATTCCCATTGGTACGCTACATCATTGGTCCCTGCAATACTTTGTTGATAATAAACTTTTCTTCCTTCTCCATCAATGAAAATTCTTCTTCCTGTGGCAGGATCGACTCCAGCAGTTTCGATTGCATATAACATTCCTGCAGATTCTCCTGGTAGAGTTATCGTCATTCCATCTAAGGTTCCTGAGATAATACTTGGGACCCCATTAGCTAATGACAAAACTTCATTTTTATTGGTTGTAAGGTTAAAGGAACTGTTCCACGTAAAGTTCTCTTTTTTGATAGGTGCCCCATTTAACGTAAACTCCAAACCACTATTATACATTTCACCTACGTTTTGAAGAATACTATTTGCAGTTCCATTTGGAATACCTACAGAAGGAGGAAGTGGAACGGCAAAGATTAACCCATCGATTGAATTTTTATAATATCCAATTTCACCTGTAATTGCAGAATTAAATAAAGCAAAGTCTAGTCCTATGTCAAACTTCTTACTGGTTTCCCATTTTAAGTCCGGATTTCCTGTTACTGAATATGTCAATCCAGGTTGCCCGCCATATAATATTGCGGAATAGGTATTAAGTGCGCCAAAGTCTCCCAACCCTCCTACATTTCCTACTTTGCCATAACTACTACGTAATTTGAAAGCATTTATCTTTTCCCCTATACTGCTTTCAGACCAAAAAGATTCTTTTGCTATATCCCATCCTCCAGATAAACCCCAGAACACCCCCTTCTTATTATTCAATCCAAGAGCAGAATACTCATCCTGTCTTAAATTGGCTGTAAAGAAAAGTTTCTTTTCGTAGTCATATTGCAGTCGGGAAAATAAAGAGAACAAATAATTATTAATTTCCTGATTGTCGGTTCTATATTCAAATACGTTCTGCCAACCACCTTGAATATTCGTATAATAAGGGTCAGTCTGTCCAGTACGTTCTAGTCCAAACATCGAACCTGTGGTACGCTGTTGTTCCTGACCTACCAATAAGTTAAAGTTGTGTTTATCAAAACTTTGTTCCATCGTAATGGTGTTGGTCCATACCCATCGTTCTCGTTTTGAGTTTACACTGTTGGCTGATCCATTATCCGCAAGTCCTTCACCACTTAATGGAGAATAATAACTGTTATAATTTACATTTCGATAGTCAATGCCGTATGTTGATTTATATGTAAACCATTTAAATGGTTTAATCTGAACATATGCATTTGATTGAACATTATTTCCTGCATTGTTTGAGTAGTTGTTCATTAAGGAGAGTAATGGGTTATAAAAACCCAATCTAGATTGATTTAGGTGTCCCTCATTATCCATTAAACCCAAGAATCCATTAGATGTAGCATTAAAGGTTCCGTCATTATTGTAAGGACCAATAATCGGGGCGGAAATCAAAGCGATTCTCGACATAGCACCAGAAGACGAAGAAGACTGAAAGCTTCCGTTAGATCCTGAGCCAGTCGACATTGCGGCAAGGTTATTTTCATTAACATAGTTCATTTTGACACCTAGCTTCAACCAATCCGTTGTTGTATTGTCAATATTGAACATGACCGATTTTCTATTAAACCCGTTTTTCTGAAATATACCCTCCTGATCTGTAAAAGCTGCAGAACCATAGTAATTGGTTTTTTCGGTTGCGCCAGAAATGTTTACATTGTGGCTGTGAGAAGTTCCTGTTTGATAAATATAATCGTACCATCTTGTATCGATGATATTACCATTTGCATCTTTACTTAATCCGTAATAGTTAGAGGTTTCGTTATAAGTTGCATCATTCTTCAAGGCTTCATTCTTAATTTCAACATACTGATTTGCATTGAGCAATTCCGGTAAACGATTCGCAGTGGTAAAACCTAGCCAGCCTTCATAATTGACCTTTGCAGCCCCTCGCTTTCCTTTTTTGGTGGTAATAAATACGACCCCATTCGCAGCACGTGATCCATAAATACTTGTCGCCGCAGCATCTTTCGCAATATCTATACTTTCGATGTCAGCAGGATTAATAGCCGATAAAGGATTTGCTGCCGCATAACTTGGTCCGGAATCATCATTATCATTAAATGCCGGGACACCATCGACAACAATTAGAGGATAAGTACTTAGAGATAACGAATTTGTTCCTCTTATTTTAAAAACAGGTGCTTGATTCAATACTCCAGCGCTGGTATTGACCTGAACTCCGGAAGAACGGCCGCCGAGAGCCGAGTCAAAACTTTGTACGGGCAAGCTCGCAACATCATCGCCTTTTACAGATGTAAGACTTCCTGTGGTCTCTTTACGGCTCTGCGTCCCATAACCGATAACAACTACTTCATCTAGTGCTTCATTTGACTCAATCAGTGTTAGGTTGATAGGGTTAGAGTTTAGGATTAAGTGCTCTATTGGTTCATATCCCATAGAACTAGCTACTAAAATGCTATTTTTCGCTGTTCTTAAGGAGAAACTTCCACTAGCATCCGTGGCTGTACTAATACTTTTCCCTTTAATTACAATGGACACTCCAGCTATAGGGTTCCCATTCTTATCCATAACTTTTCCTTTAACGTCAATTTCTTCTTGAGTTACAACGTCAATATTTTCTAACGCAGCTTGGGAAAGTTCAGGAAAAGATAGTAAGGAAAGACATGTTAAACCAATAAGGGGCCATTTGCTTGAGGAAAACAGAGGCTTAGCCCATAATTTTGGACATTCGTTTTGATTCATAATTTAATTATTAGGTTAGGTGTTTGTTAAAAAATAAACTTAAAGCTTATTTAGATTACTCAGGTGCTTTTTTCATATTTAGGAATGTTAATCTTGTGTATTAAAGTAAGATTTTAATATAAACTTAGCAACAATTAAATAAAAACGTTACAATAACATTTAAAAATATTATAATACGTTGATATTTTAATAAAATAAGTTAATCTTCGTCTAAGATAGCTGTAATTGACTGTCTAAATCTAGCTCTAACGGGTTGGTTATCTTTTTGGCCTGGCTTCCATCTTGGTGATCTTTTCATAACTCTGAGAGCTTCTTTTGCAAAAGCAGGGCTAATTTTATTTTTATTGAGGATTTCGATATCACAAATCTTCCCGTCTTCACAGACGGTAAATTCTAATATAGCTGTTTGGCGAGTCCCAAAATCAACATACTGGGCACTATCTAACTCTCTAATTGCCTCATTAATATTCATTGTTCTAACTAGGAAATTTTGCCATCCATTGGCACCTCCCGGAAATAAAGGAACTCTATCTAAATTACTTACCAAAGTGGAATCTTGAACTTTGCTTTCTTGAGACCATGCAAAGTTGGAAAAAAGTAGAAAAACAACAACAAACAAAACCTTCATAACTACCTATATTTCAATATGTTTAATTTACAAATTTCTAACTGTAATTTAAAACATTATTTTTCAAGTTCAATAGTTGTATTAAAGTCCCCTGATTGATTGCTAATAAAAGTCATTGGATTCTCCGGATCTTTAATAATTTCAAACAAGGTGTATCCCCATGGTTTCCAGAAATTCTCCAATACCTGTCCATAAGTCTTTACCTGCCAAGGATCAAATATGGGTTTCAAAGTCCAATCATTTAAAGGCATGGGTTCCACAAAAACCTTTTCAGGCACCTCCATGTAGGTGTATTCAGGTAATCTGTTAAATAAATAGGCTGAATAAAAATATCGAGCACAGATTTCCTCAAACTGAATTGGATGAAGCACATGACCATTTGCTTTATCCAGTATTTCATCATGATAAATGGCATGAACACCATTATCTTGAAGTGTAGCGATCAATGCAAAATCTTTCATACGAATAGAGAAAATCAAAGTATTGATTTCATCTCTATACATAAAAGTTTCAGGTGCATTATCTACGGGGAGAACAAGAATAGTAAAGGGGTTCTTATTTTCGAATTCCATTGGCGTAATCAGAGATTGCAGCATAAAATGCAGATTCTTGAACTTTTGCACCAATGCTTGGGAGAAGTTCAATTGTTCGCCCGATAAAAATGCTTGTCTTATCCCTGCCTGGATTTCATTAAATACTACTCCGTAAAGAATTTTACCGACCCACTGAAACAAAGTCAATTGATCCAATTCCTGTACCGCGGAATAGCCAATATTTACAGCATTTTCTACCTTTTTTTCTACTTCCTCCAATAACTTAGCCACTGCTGAAGAACAAGGTAACTGCAACTTTTTATAAGTTACAATACTCTCATCTAACATCTTAAAGGGCTTTTCTTCCAAATCAAATGAGCGCATCATCCACTGTGGAAATACCTGAATCATTTCATCATCAGTGCTTAAAGCTTTCCCGGAAAGGAAACAAGTCTTATTGTCGAATTGAAAATCTAAAAAAGGATTGTAAAGTTTGTTTGCCATAAGCTGCAAAGGTAACAGAAAACTAATAGAAGCTGAACTAGCCTACCTACAAATTACGGCAGTATGACTATGAAATCAATAGAATACTAAATCAAGAAATTTCGAATCGGGAAAGATAGTTCAGCAGCTTTATTCCAAACCATAAAATGGCCGCCTCCTTTGATTCGAATGGTATAATCTACATTTTGAATGGGAATCAGTCGATCTTTATCACCATGTATGTGTAAACAGTTAACAGGAATATGAAGATTCTCCCAATGAACAATTTTATCCACGGCCCATTTTTGAAAATCAGGATCTGAATCTTGTAGAATAGCATCCAAAAGCGTACTTTCTTCTTTGGTTTTTACGCCGAATAACCAGTGCAGCACTTTGGTGGTAGCTTTTGATGTTCCTCCCTCCGGAAGTAATTTATGCAGTGAAAGAAATTTAGAAACGCCCAGAACTTTTGGCAGTTCATCTTTGGTTTTAGCGGACGATATCAGCACTGTTTTCTTAAAATCATAATACCTGGAAAGCTCTGCAATGCACATTCCCCCAAAAGAAACCCCTAATACCGTTGCTCCTTGTTTCGGAATCTGATAATGTTCAGCCAATCTGAACACATAACTTTCCATCGCTTCGGATGGTCTGGGTTTTAACCAATCTACATATACAATATTAAAGCCTGATAAATCAAGCTTTTCAAATACACGGCGATCGGCCCCTAATCCCGAAAAAACATATATGCTGTCCATCTATCTAAGATAAACAAATCAGCCTACATTTACTTTATAGTTTTCAAAAACCAAAGCTGCCGATACCACCTGACCATCCTGGTTTTTTACACCTTTCAAGACAGATGTTTTTCCTTTCTCCAGCAGATTTTTCATCTCTTTTTCCTCCAGGAATACACCATTCAATGTTCTCCATATCTTAAAATCGCATCCTCTCGCATAATGATCACATTGAGCAACTTTATCATAAAGTTGAATCTGACCAGGCTTACATTTAGGACATTTTATTTTACCTTTTTGTAAAGGCTTTAACTCTTCATGGGCTATGGCAACCCTCAGTTGTAAAAGTTCTCTGGTGATCTTTTCCGTGTAGTCCTTGATATGCTTCATAAACACATCGTAACTCACCTTATTGGCTCGCATCTCTTCCAATTTCTGCTCCCACTTACCTGTCAGCGTAACTTTTGCAATAGAACGATCCTTTACCAAATGATATACAGATAATCCCTTTTCCGTTGGGATCAATTTCTTTTTATCACGTTTTATATAATCTCTTTGGAATAATGTTTCAATGGTTGCAGCACGTGTGGCTGGAGTTCCTAGACCGCAGTCCTTCATCGCCTGACGCATCTCATCATCCTCAATTTCCTTTCCTGAGGTCTCCATTGCTTTCAATAAAGAAGCTTCCGTATGTATAGGCTTTGCTTTGGTAAAGCGCTCTGCCAATTCTAATGTTATTACCTCCAGGATTTCCTGTATACTCAACTTTGGTAATTGCGCATTTTCATTATCCTGGTCATCTGTATTTTTATCCTCATCAGGCTGTTCAACCTGATCCGCAGATAATCGCCAACCGTATTGGCGGATGACAGTTCCTTTAGCAATCAACTCCACTCCTGCTGCATCAATAATTACCGTCGTGATATCCTTCAGACAGACCTCAGAAAAGCTCTCTACCATACGTTTAGCAATCATATTATAGATGTTTTGCTGATCCATCGGCATTGGCCCCGGTTTCTCATCAGTTACTAAGAGAGCATGGTGATCTGTTACTTTCTTATCATCTACAGATCGTTTATTGAGTTTAGCACCAATCAGGTTTTTACTAATAATCGCGATACTTTCCTGCGCAGTATCGGCTAGATGCTGAAAAAGGCTTTCTATATTTTCAAATACATCCTCACCAATATACCGGGATCCGGTACGAGGGTAGGTGATTACCTTTTTCTCATATAATGTTTGGGCAATTGTTAAAGTCTGATCCGCTGAATAGCCATACTTTTTATTAGCATCCTGCTGCAAAGAGGTTAAATCGAATAATAAAGGTGGTTGTTCTTTTGTCTCTTTTGCTTCCACATTTTTGACTTCAGCATTCATGCCTACCTGCAACTTCGCCATAGTTTCATCAGCGATTTCCTTCTTATCGATTTTATTGGAAGTTGCTTTAAACTGAATACCTTCTTTTTCAAACCCAGCCTGAATTTTATAAAATGTTTGTGGTTTAAAATCTTTATTCTCAAGAAAGCGGGAACAGATCATAGCAAGAGTAGGGGTCTGAACACGTCCTAAGGATAACAAGCCTTTGTTTCCTGCGGCCAAAGTTAATGCCTGAGTAGCATTAATTCCTATCAGCCAATCGGATTCAGATCTGGAGCGAGCAGACATATAAAGGCTATCATATTCTATTCCATCTTTAAGATTAGCAAAACCTTCTTTAATCGCTTTATCCGTTTGCGAAGAAATCCAAAGTCTTTTAAATGGCACTTTGGCATTAAGGTAATAGTAAATATTTCTAAAAATAAGCTCTCCTTCCCTTCCGGCATCCGTTGCCACGATGATTTCTTCAGCATCATTGATTAAAGCCTTTATGGTATTTAGTTGCTTCAAGGCTCCGGAATCATCCATTTGTTTTCCATCCCGTTTTACTTTTTTCACCTCTAAAACAAACTGTTCGGGGATAATCGGCAAGTTAGATACCGACCAATTATGAAATCCATATGTCTGGGGGGTACATAACTGTACTAAATGACCAAATGCATACGTAAAGGCAAAGCCATTTCCTGAAATATATCCATCCTTAACCTCTTTAGCACCCATCACTCTGGCCAAATCTCTTGCTACAGAAGGTTTTTCCGCTATTACTACTTTCATTAAATATTTTTACTCTCTATAAAAAAATGTCCTTAATCCAATGATGCAATCGAGATTCCCTGAATTTTACGGAACAGGTCTACCGCATATACATCGGTCATTCCGGATACATAATCAAGCACCACTCTAATCTTTGAATAGGTATCTTCCTTATCTGTATGGAATTGTTGAGGAATCATGGCTACTAACTTCTTATCAAACATGGATTTATTCGATTTAAGATAAGCCGGGACAAACTCTTCTAATAAGGCGTTCATAACTTTAAATCCTGCAATTTCAATTTGAACAACCGTTGCCGCATTATAAATACGTTCTACGGAAATCTTTGAAATCACTTTCATATGATTAACAATCTCAGGATCTAATGCATCCATCAAAGGTTTTTCAAAAGTCCCTGCCAGGAATTTTTCTTGATTCTCGGCAAACACTCTTGCGCATTCCCAAATCAAAGTATTGATTGCTTTTGCTCTCAATAAAGAAACCCGACTAGCGGTATCTCCTAATGCATCCAAACGCGTTCTCAGATCCTCACCTGCACATAGTGGCAAAAGTAAATCTTCAACCTCCTGGTAAGATAGAATCTTTAAGTGATGGGCATCTTCCAGATCAATGATATTATAACAAATATCATCCGCTGCTTCCACCAAATAAACCAATGGATGTCGTAGATAACCTTTCGGATTAGAAGGATCCTTTTCTAAACCCAATTCTAGTGCAATCTTCTCAAACGTTTCTCTCTCCGAATCAAAAAAGCCGTATTTTTTTCTATGATGAGATCCTTTTACATGACCATCAATGGCAGCACAGGGATATTTCACTATTGCCGCCAGACTGGTATAAGTCAAAGCGAAACCTTTAGGGTCTTTTCCATTGAATGCATGGGTCAGAATTCTTAATGCATTGGCATTTCCTTCAAAATGTGTTAAGTCTTCCCATTGTTCCTTGCTTAGCATCTCTTTATACTTCTGTCCTTTACCTTCCGTAAAAAAGGTGGAAATAGCCGCTTCCCCTGAATGCCCGAAAGCAGGATTACCCAAATCATGGGATAAACAAGCTGCTGAAATAATATTTCCTACTTCTTGAAGAAAGGGAATCTCTTCATCGATATTCGGATTGTTCTTTTTCATCATATTATAGAACAATCGACCTAAAGATCGACCTACTGAAGCCACTTCTAAACTATGGGTTAATCTGTTGTGGACAAATACCGCTCCCGGCAAAGGAAAAACCTGCGTTTTATTTTGAAGTCGACGGAAAGGAGAAGAAAAAATCAGTCGATCGTAATCACGTTGAAATTCGGATCTAGCATCAAATTGCTCATTATTTGCACGGCTTTCATAGCCCCACCTTTTCGCCGATAACAGTTGTTTCCAATTCATTTAAAACCTCAGATTTTGAATGGCAAATATACATTTTAAAAACGGGAGCTTAATTCTCTGAGTTGGATTTTTGGTAAATCAAACCAATAATCAGATTCAACACATACAATAATTGCATAGCAATCATAATGGCTAATGCGCCTACATAAAACTGCTGAATTCGCTGAAAACTAACTGCTTTTGAATAGTCGGAAAGTGTGGAAGGAGATGTTGAATCAAAATTCCCAAAATACACTCGTTCCACAAACCCCCAGGTCCATACATTTATTATCAAGCAGAGAAAACTAATTAAATGCATCACACTCCAGGTTTTTGAATAAAGCAAGGGCTCAGTAAAATGATAAAGTCCGGCATATATCAATCCTAAAAGGCCTAAAACTTTGAAAAGCCATGTAGACGATAAAACATAAAATGTATCAAATAAATGAATAGTAATGGAGGAATCCTTTGCAGGTACAAAAACTGCAAAGGCAATTACAAGTATGCCTACAGCCAAAAACAGCAATGATATCCGGAACATAAAGATTGATTTTGAAACAAAATAATAAAATCTGTGCTATTATTAAAATCATTGTTCTTTGCAACAAATCGCTTTATTGTTATCTTTAACAGAAGCAAAGCATAGATAATGACTACTTATAAACTCCCACTTCCGAAGAATTTTGAAGGCAAGTTAAATAACAAGAACACCCACTTGATTACATTAACTAATCGCGCCGGAATGCAAATTGCATTGACTGATTACGGGGCACGATTGGTGAGTGCGCTGGTTCCCGATAAACATGGGAATTTAATTGATGTCGTATTAGGCTTTGATAATATACAAGCGTATTTAGAAGCCAAGGAAATCTATCATGGCACCACAGTAGGTAGATTCTGTAACCGCATTGCAAATGGCAGATTTTCTTTAGAAGGAAAAGATTATATATTGGCTCAAAACAATGGAAATAACTGTCTACATGGTGGTGAGGAAGGTTTTCATAAACGCGTGTGGGATAGGCAAGTTAGTTTTAATAAATTAGTTGATTTCTATTATGTATCTCCTGAGGGAGAAGAAGGATTCCCGGGAGAATTAAAAACAACAGTCTCTTATGAACTAAGTAATAGTAATGAAATCATTATCAAATTCAGAGCAACAAGCAATGCCCCGACTATACTCAACCTGACAAATCACGCTTATTTTAATTTAAATGGAGAGGGAGATGGTGATGTTTTAAACCATGAGGTTACCATTCGTTCTGATGAGTTTTTGCCTTTAAATGAACATCAGATTCCTACAGGTGATATCTATCCCGTTGAAGGAACGGCTTTTGATTTTCGTATTCCCAAAACGCTTGTTACAGATATCAATAATAATGAAGAACAACTTAAAATAGCGAATGGATATGACCACAGCTTTATCAATAAACTTCCGGTTAGTGAAGCAATTGCGTCGGCCTATTCAAAACAATCGGGAATAGAGTTACAAGTCTTTACATCTGAACCTGCCATTCATCTCTATACGGGTAATTTCCTACAAGATGATAAAGGTAAGTCCGGGCGAAAGTATCTACGTTACGGCGGACTTTGTTTCGAATCGCAACATTATCCCGACAGCCCCAATCATGAACATTTCCCATCCGTAAGACTTAATCCCGGCGAAATTTTCGAAAGTGAAACCCGATATAAATTTAACATAAAAAAAGAGGCGTAGCCTCTTCTAGTTGTTAGTATTTAGATTTTTGCCTCGTTAATTTATTCGAGCAAACGTATTTTAAAAAATAAGACTCCAAAGGTTTTGTCTAAATACTACCTACTTTCTACTAAATACTATTTTTTAACTAAATCCTCCAATGCTTTATCTACTTTTTCAAAGCCGAAATCTGCTTTGATCTCTTTAAACATTCTTTCGATTTGATCATTGCACAGGTTACCAATACTTCCTTCGTGCGTATGGTTTACTTCTTTTGCAGGTTTGAATTTTCCTTCTTCAATATCTAACCCTATTTTTCTATAGGCTTCACGAAAAGGGACTCCATTTAACACTTCATTGTTAACCACCTCTACGCTGAACAAGTAGTCATATTTAGGATCATCGAGAATATTATCCTTTATGCTAATATTTTCTAACATGTATTTTGCAATCGCCAAACAATCATTTAATGATTGGAATGCAGGGAAAAGATTTTCTTTTAATAGCTGAAGATCTCTGTGGTAACCAATAGGAAGATTGGTGGTCATCAATGCAATTTCATTTGGTAATGCCTGAATTTTATTGCATCTGGAACGAATTAATTCAAACACATCAGGATTCTTCTTATGAGGCATAATAGATGACCCTGTGGTTAAATGTGCCGGAAATGAAATAAATCCAAAATTCTGATTGATGAATAAGGTAACATCCATTGCGAATTTAGCAAGGGTTGCTGCTATGGAACTCATTGCCTGTGCAAGAATTCTTTCTGTTTTACCACGCCCCATCTGAGCATATACGACATTATAGTTTAAATCTTCGAATCCCAGTAATTGAGTCGTCATCGTACGATCCAAAGGGAATGAAGATCCATAACCAGCCGCAGAGCCCAACGGATTTTTATTACATACATTCCATGCTGCCTTTAAAAGCTGAAGATCATCTACCAAACTTTCTGCATAAGCTCCAAACCATAAACCAAACGACGATGGCATCGCAATTTGTAAATGGGTATATCCCGGCATCAAAACCGACTTATGTTGATTGCTTAATGAAAGTAATTCATTGAATAATTCTTCTGTATTTTTAAATATACTTTCAATTTCGGTACGGAAATAAAGTTTTAGATCTACTAAAACCTGATCATTCCTCGATCTTCCGGAGTGTATCTTCTTGCCTGCTTCCCCTATCCGTTCAGTTAACATCATCTCTACCTGAGAGTGAACGTCTTCCACTCCGTCTTCAATTTGAAAGTTACCGGATAAAATTTCCTGATATATATTTTTAAGTTCTTTATGAACCTCTTCCAGATCTTTATCCGTCATCAACCCGATGCTATTCAACATCCTCGTATGCGCTAATGAACCTAAGACATCTGCTGCCGCAAGGTTCATATCCATTTCACGGTCTTGTCCAACGGTAAATGTCTCTACAAAAGAATCTACATCTATATTTTTTTGCCAAATCTTCATATCAAAATCTTATCGAACAAAAGTACCAATATCTTAGGAAAATTCAAGTCGTCATTATTACCTCTCTGTTTATGATAAAATTTATTCATAAGCGCCATTGATTTTTCACTGAATATCAAAATATTTTGGAAAATGTTTATTGAGATTTGAACCATTTTACATCGAATATTTACCCTCTTTTACCAGTCATTTTATCTGTTAATAAATATCAATAAATGTTAAAGATTTTCAGTTGTAATGCAAGCTTAGGGCCATAATCTGGTTCAGATGGACTGACTTAAAACTGTATGTTTTTATTATGAAACAATATAGATTTCCTTAAGACAAACGTGTGCAAATTACGCTTCCGTAATAAGTAATCACTTACTTTTTTTTAAAAAACATCTTGTATGAACGTAATTAAAGCTCTATGTTTGTGATGTAAAGGGGAATGAAAGATATTAAAAAGTGAGTTTGTACTCACAATTTAATAACCAAAAAAACTAAAACATGATAGACCAGAAAGTCTTAAAACTTTGAACGAATTATTCTATCCAATTATAAACTAATTTTGATTAAAGACTTGTCACCATGCCCACGACAAGTCTTTTTTTATGCTTAAAAAGTAGATAAATATTAAAAATTCTTCTTGTACTAAAAAAGAGAAAACTGATTATTAACGATAATTACGAAAC